>NZ_JADQBH010000147.1 GCF_016278715.1 Marinilabilia sp.
CAGCCAAAAGTTAATCTGCCCAAGTATAATAAACAACCAATAAAAAGAAAGAAATACTCCAGTGACCAACCCGACCGTCACCAACATTCCACGAACCAATTTTCCTTTCCCTCGGTTACATTTCTTTTCCAAAAATGCAATGAGTTTTCCAAACACAACAACCGGATGTGGCATCCAGAAAGGATCCCCCAACATACAGTCGAGAATCCAGGCAAATATTAATGCCGGTATAAGCGAATTCAACTCCATTCTTTGAGTACTTCAATTAACTGATTATTTTCTTTAGGCGACTGCACCGAAACCCTGAAACAATTCTCTGAGAGTCCTCTGAAATTGGATGCATCCCGGATTAGAATGCCTGATTTTTGTGCCAATTGTTCTTTCAATATGGCAGCAGAAAAAGCACCTTCCACTAAAAAGAAAGTGGTTGGAGAAAATATCACGTTATATCCATCTACCTCATTTATCTCATTCTGTAATCGCCGCGATTCCTGAAGATGTTTGGAAATATTCGTTACATCCAGGTTCAATTGGGCTAAACAAAACCGTCCTGCTTCCAGAGCCAGCGCATTAATTCGCCAGGGCATCACCTGATTTTGTAGGCCATCGATAATCAAGGTGTCGGCCAAAAGATACCCCAACCGGAGCCCGGGAATTGCAAAACTCTTAGTTAACGATTTCACTATCACCAGATTTCTGCATTCAGGCAAACAGGTTTCGAGCGAAATATCCATAATCAGAAAATCCGAGTAAGCCTCATCTACCACAAATACAACGTTGGGATTATCTTCAATGTCTTTCCGTAACTTTTCGTTTTCATAAATGTGTCCATCCGGATTGTTAGGGTTACAAATCCACACCAAATCAATACCTGAATAACCTGCATCTTTAAATGTTGTGTAGTGGCGAAACTCCATCCTGTGATTTGACTTCAGGCAAGCATCCTCATATTCCGAAAAAGAGGGATAAAAGATCAGTGACTGTTTTCCCTGAAACATCTCCGCTATCAAATAAAAAGCTTCAACCGCCCCGTTGGTTATCATTACACTTCCGGCAGGGAGATGCTTCTGATTCTCAATCTGACAAGCCAAACTTTCCCCCAAAGGATCAGGATAACGTTCAATACATTTCATACAGGAACACAGGTGATCTTTCAACGACGGATCGATACCCGAAGGAATAACATTCGAACTGAAATTGATTCGAATATCCGGAAAGTCATAGATGTCGTCACCGTGTCCCCTAATCATTCTGACAATATTTTATAGAACAAGTCCATATCCACATTTTGGCGAATATGATTCGCCAGTAGATCGTACTGATTTTGTTTAAACTCTTCATAACTAACTGAAGGTGTCTTGCTCTGGGGGAAAGGAGCCAGTAAATCTTCTATCACAACCGGATTGTCAAGGATTCCATGCATATAGGTTCCCCATGTTTGTGCATTAATCCGGCAGCCTTCCGGTTGCCCATTTTCTAAGCGATTCAAAGCATCAACGCCTTCTCGTTTCGTTTGTCCCATGTGAATTTCATAGCCACTGCAAGGTTCCTCTAAATCCTTGAAATAAAATAAAGTGCGTACGGTGGATTTTTTAGATTCAAGGGTGGTCGTCACCGGTAAAATATTCAGCCCGGGCAATGCATCCACGTTACCCTCAACATGCCGGCAGTCATCAATTCGGGCACCCATCATCTGGTAACCACCGCAAATTCCAATCACTGTTTTTCCTATCCTTGACTGGCGTATTATTTCGGCCGCGACACCATTTCGACGCAGCTCAATCAAATCCACAATGGTACTTTTTGATCCGGGCAAAATGATGATGTCCGCTTTTTTGATTTCTTCGGTATTATTGGTGTAGTAAAGATTCACTCTTTCATCTTGTTCCAGGCGACTGAAATCGGTAAAATTGGACAATCGTCTTAGATGAATAACTGCCACATTGATCTTATTATCGAGAGCAGAAGTAGCCTTTCGTTCCAAAGAAACTGAGTCTTCCTCTTCAATGCTAATATGATTGAATACCGGAATAATACCAAGTACGGGGACACCTGTCAAATCTTCCAGAATCTTTCGCCCCTCATCAAACAAAGAAGCATCACCACGAAATTTATTGATGATAACTCCTTTAATTTGTTTTCGCTCTTCAGGTTCTAATAATTTAATGGAGCCATAAACCGAAGCAAACACCCCACCCCGTTCAATATCAGCAACCAAAATGGTAGATGCATTAACAGCTCTGGACATCCGCATATTAACAATGTCAGTGTTTTTCAGGTTGAGTTCGGCGATACTTCCGGCTCCTTCCATTACCACAGGATTATAGGATTTCTGTAGTCTTCTAAAAGCTTTCTGAACTTCGGTAAACAATATATCTTTAATCTCTCCCCTGAAATAGCTCCCCGCAGCGTAATTTCCCAATACCTTCCCATTTACAATCACCTGAGATTGCTTATCCGATCCGGGTTTAAGCAACACGGGATTCATATCGGTATGACAATCCAACCGGCACGCCTCAGCCTGCACCGCCTGAGCGCGACCTATTTCACCACCATTGGCAGTTACATAGCTGTTGAGCGACATATTCTGCGCCTTAAACGGAACCGGACGGTATCCATCCTGCAGAAAGATGCGACAGAAGCCAGCGGCCAGCACGCTCTTACCTACATCAGATCCAGTTCCGACTATCATCAGTGGATGCTTAAGTTTTTTCATTTCTATTTTATTTAAACGCAAAAACGCAGAGATATTTATTACCTCTGTTAATTCTCTATGCCCCGCGCTCCTCACCCTATGCTCTTCGCTCTATTCCTTATTTCTCTTTCCCTTCCAAATCACCCATATCACCACCGGAGCCCCAACGAAAGCTGTTACCGAATTAATGGGCAACTCCTGTTCTAACCCGGGAAGACGGGCCACCAGATTACAAAGTAAAGCTGTAGCCCCACCAATAACAGCCGCATTGATGACCAGATGATAATGATTGGCTGTCCGAGATAATAGTTTGGCCAAATGCGGAACCGCCACCCCAATAAAAATCACCGGACCACAAAAAGAGGTCACCAAAGCGGTAAGAAAACCTGCAAATGCAATCACGCCAAAGCGAGCCATTTTTAGTTTTAATCCGAGATTAATGGCGTATCTGTCACCAAGTGACAAAAGATTCAAAGACTTACTCAAAGCCAGTGAAGAAATAGACAAAGCTATGGTCACCAAACTAAAAATCCAGGCTTTTTCGGCTGACATACGACTAAAACTGCCAAGACCCCAAATCACATAATTGTGCACATCTTCTTCGGTGCTGTAGAACTTTAACAGACCAACTAATGAAGAGGACAAATAACCAATCATCACTCCGATAATCAGAACACTGAGTGTTCCTCCTATGCGACTGGAAATAAAAAGGATCACCAGAAGCACAATGCCAGACCCAAAAAAAGATGACAATATCACTGCTAAATCCCCCCACAATCCAAGACTGTAAAATGAAAAGCCTAAAACCTGCCCGGAAAAGAGCATCACAAAAGCAACTCCCAGACTCGCTCCTGATGATATCCCTAACACTGAAGGGCCGGCCAGCGGATTTTTAAAAAGGGTCTGCATCAATAATCCAGCAACACCAAGAGCCATACCGGCTCCTACAGACACCAACGTTTGAGGCAATCGGGTTTTTAAAACGATATTTTCAAAAACAACATTACTACTCTCCCCGGTGAAAAGAAGAGGGAGCACTTCAGACAAGGGAATATGAACCGAGCCCAACGCCATATTCAAAACCATAAGAATGGCTGTCAACAAAAGTGCCGTCAACAACACAACCGTTACTCGTTTTCCCCCTTTTCCAATCATTTCAGTCTTTCATAAAAATACGGTTCATATCCGGGTAAAATTTCCGGATGAAAAAAATGGATATAATCGGCCAAAAGCACATCAGGCTTCACAGCAGATTGTTCATAATAAGGCTCCTCACGAATATTGCATAACATAACATTTCCCTCTTTAGCCGCTTTAAAATCAGCATACCTGACATCCTGCTGCAAGAACTCCTGAAGCTTAAGCCCTGTTTTCTCAGGGTGAACCAGACGCCAAAAATCAGCATTATGAGCCTTTCGGTAGATGGTCTCAAAATCTACAGGATAAGCCCCCTCCTCATCATCATTTATGACATAATCGGCCCCGGAATCACTAAACAGACGAGCATAGAAACTATCTCCACCCGGAACATACCAGGAACCAGAGCGCATTTTCCCCGAAAAAACTGTCGGCCGGTGTTCAATTCCGGCGACTTCAGCTTTTAGTTCGTTATAGCGCCTGGCAATATTATAAAATACGGTATCCGCTTTTGCTTCTTTACCCACAAAGAGAGCCATCATTTTCAACCATTCAGCCCGACCTAAGGGATTCATCTCGTTGTAAGCAGCCATCGGAACAAGCGGAATTCCCATATTTCTTAAAACATCGTACCCACCAGCTTTGAACGGTGACACAAAAATCACATCAGGATTCAGGGCTGCAAGCACTTCCAGGTTAAAATTCCCTTCCTTTCCGATTTGTTTAACCTTACCTTCAGCCACCCGAGCATTCATCTCTTCATGAAAAAGATAGCGACTGCTGTTAATCGCAACAATGTCATCGATATCGTCCAGTGCAAAAAAATAAGCCAACTGAGTTGATGAAACACAGACAATCTTTTTGCATGGTACGTGAATCACATTTTCTATGCCGGCCGCATCTGCACTATCCTTTACCAAAGTAAACTTGCGGGCCGACTGGTCAGAGTGATCCTCATCCATAAAGACCGTCAGAAAATGGCGATTTCCCTGCTTTTGCAAAGAAAACTCACGAGCATACTTTAATTCTATATTTTCAATGTTGCCCGATGCAGATTGACCTTTCTGCTGCTTAACACTACAACTTAAGAAGAACACAATCAACAACAATGAACTACACAGTTTACAACTCATCAAAAGCCTCCTTTAAATGATCGATCCATATTTTCACGACCTCATCGTACTCGGCAAGTCCTTTCATAACAATATCTACCTCAATCCCCTCTGCTTCGAGCTGCGATTTCCAGCTGTCCTTCTCCTTGCCTGCCATATCGTTTTGGGCATGATCGCCGGCTACCGACATAAATGGAGTTAATGTCACTTTCTGAATATGTTCTTTTTTCAATTGTTTTATCACATTATCCAGAGAAGGATATCCTTCCACTGTTGCCACAAAATAACGGTCTGACAAATCATTCAAATAATATTGAAATCCCGGATAATAGATATTGGCATCGTGATGGGTACCATGCCCCATAAGCACTACCGCTTCTTCGTCTGTAGCTATCGGAAATTGTTTTGTAAAAAAAAGCGCTATTCGCTCCAGATCTTCATGCTCACTCACCAACGGACGCCCCATGGTTGTTTTCTCCAACCCTTTTTGAACCAGGCTAAACCCTTTAACAGTATGCACCACATCATGAAATTCAGACCCCGGAATAATATGCAGCGATTGTGCTGCTACGTGCGTATATCCGGCCTCTCCCATTTTAGCCAGCGCTTCGGATGGCGAATCAATCTGAATGCCTTGTTTGGCCAGTTTTTTTCGAATGAATCCGGATGTGTAGGCCCAGTAAATATCAACATCAGGCCAGAGGGTTTTCACCTTCTGTTCAATATTTTCAAAAGCTTTTCGGGCTTCAGGGTAACTGGTACCAAAAGTGATCAGTAAAATGCCTTTCTTCCGTGTTTTAGTCTGAGCATTTGTTCCCATATTACAGAAGGTTATAGCAAATAAGCCAATTAATAATAAGTTCTTCATTTGATTTGGGGTTTTACTCTGAAAAGTTTATTCTCAACCCCGCAAAAAAGGTGCGTCCCGGTGTCAAAGTTCCGTAATGAGTACCCAGGGGACTGTCATCCACATAATCAAAAATATTGTCAACACCTGCAGACACTTCAACAATAAAACTTCCTAAATTGGAGAATGTATGATTGGTGGTAAAGTTCCATAAATCATAACCTTTGGCATTGAGATCTCCATCATAGAATTTATCACTCTGGAGTCGGCCAAAAATATTCGCATTCAGCGCGTAATTCTTCCAATGGTGCTCATAAGTCACCCGCGCATTTCCACTATGCTCAGCCACACCATCCAAACGAATATCGCTAATAAGATTCCGGGCATTTACATAACTGTATCCACCGCCAAAAGTGAAGCCTGCGCCGGCTTTCACGTCCAGCAAAACATCAATACCTTCAGACCTGGCTTCCGAAATATTATCATGAATCAGCTCATTGTCTCCTTTCCCGGCAACATAATCAATCAGATTATCCACGTTATTACGGTAAACCGATACACTCAGAGAAATAAAACGGGTATTGTATTCAACTCCGGCAGATAAATATTCCGATTCCTGGGGATTCAGTTCGGTATTCCCAAGATAAACACGTCCCCTCTTTTCATAATTGTAATAAAGTTCTTTGAGGGTAGGGGCTTTAAAGCCTAAACCAAAAGTGCTTCGAATATTGAAATCCCCAAGTTTATAAAGTGCCGAAAGTTTAGGGGTAAAGGCACTCCCGAACTCTTTATGATTGACGTACCTAGCACCTGCCACCACATCCAAAGCATCAAAAATGGTCATTTCATCCTGAGCGTAAAGAGCCATGGTATAAGCATCCGCCTCTCCATCCACAAGTCGATCGGCCGATACCATTTTTTCATTCAGGTAATCGATGCCAACAGTCAGCGTATTATTAGGCGATACGACATTCAGATACTTTAAACGGGCATTATCCAGACGCTGATCATTATTAATAGTCTTCTGATCTTTCAAAAAACCTCCGTCCGCATCATCATGATTGTAACGATAGTAATATAGAAATTGGTCATGATGATAATCAAAAGAGATGTAATCTCTGCCACCCAACAGGTATTTAGCTCCCGCCCCATAAGTCTCATCCTGGTAATAATAACCATAATCAGCCACTGACTGTTGTCTGAACATGTCCTTTTGGTAGTAGGTTCCATTGGCGTAAAAATCCAATTTTGGCGTAGCAGCAAATTCAAATTTCTGAGTTACGGTAAAGTCCTCATAGGCTTTCATCGTTTTTTCATCCGTTTCTATCAGTTCACCATCATCTTCTTCATATTTACTGAGCTGCCATCCATCACTGCTCTTACGCGAAAAAGAAGTATGCGAAGACAACCTGCCACCCTCCACTTCGACCACATTATTTTGTTGCCAGGTATTATTCCCCCTGATGCGGGTCGTATTTGAAAAATGGCTGTTTTGCCTGGTTTCTTTGGTGATAATATTCACAACACCTGCAATAGCATCGGAGCCATACAGAAGAGATGAGGCTCCCTTCAAAATTTCGATACGCTCTATATTATCAGGATTAATTCGATTGAGATCTACATTCCCCCCTACATCACCAAACATTCTTTTACCATCAATCAATACCACGATAAAATCGTTGCTCAATCCGTTAAGCTTCATAAAAGCTCCCATCGTGCCGGGACTAAAGTCGAATGAAGGACTGATGCTAAGCATCAGGTCATTAAAGTCAGAAGCACCCACACTTTTCACCTCCTTTGAGCTGATGAGTTCAGTAGGAACCGGGGCCGTTTTCAAATGATGGGCAGTTCCGGTTCCGGTAACGACAACTTCTCCAAGGTTGTTATTTGATTCTTCCAGGGAGAAATCCATTTCATTACGACCTTTAACGATTTCAACCTTCCGGCTGATTCTTTTAAATCCATTGAAAGAGACGATCAAAGAGTGATTTCCGGGTTTGATATTGTTAAACTCATATAGCCCCTTATTATTGGAAGCTGTCCCGATATTGGTTCCTTTGAAATAAATGTGTGCCTCCGGTAAAGGTTTGCCGGATTTGCTGGTTGTGATCTTTCCTGAAAGAGAGGTGCTTTGAGAATAGGCAGACATGCCCATTCCCCATAATAAAAGTACAATAGTCCAAAAAAATTTCTGCATGGTTAAAATAATTTTAATTAATTATTCCACCTTGCATCCACAATGATAAAGAAAAACATGCCGAACACGCGCGCGAATGTCCTAAACATATACTTCTATCCCGGAAGCAAAATGTTAGATTGATATCATTCTGGCAGGTTTTCTGGCTCGCTCCGATTTGAAAAGACCTTCCCGGAAACAATCTCAATTATCAGTATTCAATTATCAATGATAAATTGATAACTGTTTATTGGTCACTGACCATTGTCTTTTGTTTCCAGTGGTAAAAGAGTTTTTTCAAACCACTATTATAGAACTTACAGCTGCGGGTACAGCCCCGGATTTACACCGGATTCCCTTTTATTACCTCTGAAGAAATCAGAGGTAATCACCAAAATCGGGGCAAATATATTGATAATTTATCAATATGAAAATCAAAAAAACATGTAGACTTGTTACAAATAAAAAAACTAAAGACTGTACAGACGAAACAACCAATCCCTATTTCTCAGTACACCAAAAAGATAGATATCGCCTTCAACACTCCAAGGGTTGCGACTAATTTTTTCGCCTTTTTAATTTCAATAGTCCGATAAAAGAAAGCTTAAACGCAGAGACGCAATGACGCAAAGTTTTTATTATGAGTGAGTTCCGGCCTACTCATCTGGTTTTGTAATAAATTGATTATCAGTTGTTTACAAGAATTTAACGGAGTATTGAATTTAAAAAAACCCCGCCAAGAATTCCTGCCGGGGTTTTACATCTCACAGATAAATGTATTAACAAACCTCTATTACTTAACTGCGACACTCAGTTTTACTTTTCCTTTCAGCGAATTTTCCACCAATCTAAACTGATTATCTTTGCTTTCCAGAATCACCTTCCGTAACTGATTGTCGAACGGAAGACAAATCAACCCTTGCACATTTTCTGCATCGGCAGCAAAAACTTTCAGTTCCAACTCCGACCAGTCCATTTGCATGGTCGATTGAGCAAGTTGGATATGTGGCAATACTGCCCCATCGCGCACCAACATTACCACCGGAATTTCTCCGGCTTCAATTTCGTGCCAGCCGGACGTGTAAACTTTTCCAGATTGGTAATCGATCCACTTATGGTTTCCTGGAAGATATACATTGCGGGTATCCATATTTTCAAACATGGGAGCCACCAGAATATCCGAGCCAAACAAATACTGATCATCTACCAACCAGGCTCCCGGATCATCGGGATATTCCACAAACAATGCCCGCATCATGGGCAGACCATTCTCTGCGGAATGCTTGGCCTGAGCAAAAATATAGGGCATCAGTTCATAACGCATATTTACCGCTTTGCGATATGCATCGGTAAAATCCTCTCCATATTCCCAGGGCTCTTTGGGAGGTGTTCCATGGGCACGGGAATGCGAGGACAACAAACCGAATGGTAACCATCGGCGATAAACATCCTCCGGAGTTTTCAGTACAAACCCGCCTATGTCGTGACTCCAGAATGAGAAACCCGATAATCCCATTGACAAGCCGCCACGAACCGTGGCCGACATGGCCGAATTGGTATTGGCAGGATCTCCACCCCAGTGCAACGGCCATCGCTGACTACCGGCCCACGTACTGCGTGCCCACATAATCTGGTCTCCGGTCACCTCTTTGGTAATATCGGCAACCGCTTTATTGTACCGCAAAGGATAAAGGTTATGCTCATAAAAACCAGTTCGACCATTGTGATAAACCCCTTTGGCAGGAGCTGCCTCTCCAAAGTCAACTTTTATGGCACCCACTCCCAGTTCAAGCAATCCTCTGAGTTTATTTTGATACCACGAAACGGCTTCCGGATTGCTAAAGTCCAGAATGGCATCTTCAGTGGGAAGATTTCCTTTGTCGTTTTTTATGAAAAGTCCCTTTTCAATAATCTCGGGGAAGAGCGTATTTTGTGGAACAAAATAAGGCAATTGCCAGAGTGAGGTATGAAAGCCCTGTGTTTTGAGGTCTTGTATCATTTTTCCGGCGTCGTCGAAACGCGATTCCGAAAACTGATAATCGCATCGCCAGTCGGTTTCGAACCAACCGGTATCAAAATGAATCACATCACAGGGAATTTCATATTTGCGCAGTTCATTCGCTACGTTGCGTCCATCCTCCTCCGAGAAATAGGTAATTCGACTCATCCAAAGTCCAAACGACCACAGTGGTGGCATTTCAGGCTTTCCCGTAACATCAGTATAAGCATCCAGAACCTCCCTGGGTTCACCCAGAAAAACAAATAAATCCAGTGTTTCGTCACCGACCATCAGCGAGTTGGCACCACTAAAATATTTACCCACGTCACAGGTAATGGGTGAGGAAGTATGCATAAACATCCCGTAACCACGACTACTCAGGAAAAACGGGATAGGTTTGTAACTGGTTTCGTTCTGGGTACCGTTGGCATCATCTACCCACAGAACAACTTTCTGTCCCCGCTTATCCAGTTCGGTATATTGTTCTCCAAAACCGAAGATTTTCTCATCGGGCAAAAGATTAAAAGTTGCCGAGAAACTACGGCTGTAATCTGAAGCTCTGCGAACAAACGAGAATGGCATAATGGGCGTATAGGTAGTTTCTGCATTGTCAAGATGATGATTGGTGCTGGTTAACAACCTCCCCTGTTCATCATAAAACGAAACGCGCCAGGGATTTTCATCAATAACAACAACGCCAAATTCGCTGCTGTACCGGTGACCTCCGTCAATTTTCTCATACTTCCAGCCATCGCTGGGTGGCATCTCATTGTTGACGAGCATCATTGATTCTCTATTGGCCACTTCGGAAGTCACCAAGCCGGACTGAGCCTGCAGTCGCACCGTCCGGGGAGAAACAAACTGAACAGAAAACGGAAGTGTAGGCGACACTTCATATTCGGCTTCAGGAAACTCATTGGGTGTCACCGGACGCAGAACCCCCAGCATATTGTTAAAAGCCATGCGGGTTTTGAACTCATACCGGTTGTAAACTATTTCTCCAGTACCGGTTTCCGGATCAAAATTGACCATTTTATCGGCCAGATAATAGGTGTTTTTGAAGCTGCGAAAATCATCACTGATGTCCACGGGTTCGTTTCGAAGACCCATTTCCTGAATCTGGCCGTTTGCAGGAACCAGAATCAGAATAGCCACCAGAAAAGATGCCAAACGGCGTAACAGCTCCGATGTTACATGCGGATAAAATTGTTTCTTCATAAGTATAAAGTTTAACTAGTGCTTGCAAGAAAACGACAATTGCTGCGTTATGCTTATCTTCAAAACAGTCATCCCGAGAATCGGGACTCCTTGGTTTCAATCCCGAATGCTTCGGGATCAAAAGCCCCCGAAAAAAAAATCGGGGCAAACCTTGCACTTGCCGTCTTCTTGAAAGCACTGGTAAAAGACATGAGTTTTCTTGCTGCCACTAAATAATTATTTTACTTTCGGTTCAGCCGTAACTTCTTTTGCTTCAATAACCAA
>NZ_JADQBH010000233.1 GCF_016278715.1 Marinilabilia sp.
TACTTGAAATTAGTCTTGAAGGCAGTGTGGGGTAATCAAATTCTGGAGTCTGGTATAAAATTGAAAATCACATTTGGAATTTGTTAAGCCGCCAAGTCGCAGAATTCCATTATCTAATCATTCTATAAGTTCTGAAAATATGCTTTCGATAAAAAACTTACATGCTAAGATAGAAAATAAAGAAATCCTCAGGGGAATTGACCTGAAAGTGAAACCCGGGGAGGTACATGCCATTATGGGTCCCAACGGTTCAGGGAAAAGTACGCTGGCTTCTGTGCTGGCCGGAAACGAGATGTTTGAAGTGAGCGAGGGAGAGGTAGAGTTTAATGGGAAAAACATTCTGGAAATGGCTCCGGAAGACAGAGCCAGAGAGGGTTTGTTTCTGAGCTTTCAGTATCCGGTTGAAATCCCAGGAGTGAGTATGGTTAATTTTTTGAGGACTTCCATCAACGAGATTCGGAAATACAGAAACGAAAAAGCACTTTCTGCCAGTGAGTTTCTTAAACTGATGCGTGAAAAGAAAAATCTTGTGGAGATTGATTCTGATTTGACCAATCGCTCGGTGAACGAAGGGTTTAGCGGAGGAGAGAAGAAGAAGAACGAAATTTTTCAAATGGCTATGCTTGAGCCAAAGCTTTCTATTTTGGATGAAACAGACTCGGGTCTGGATATTGATGCACTGCGGGTTGTTGCAAACGGAGTAAACAAATTAAAACGTCCCGACAATGCTACTGTGCTGATTACACACTATCAGCGGCTTCTGGAATACATTGTCCCCGATTTTGTTCATGTGCTTTACCATGGTAGGATTGTGAAAACCGGTGGAAAGGAACTTGCCCATGAGTTGGAAGCCAATGGGTACGACTGGATTAAGAAGGAGTTTGGCGATAAATAAACCGCCTTTCCCGGAGTCGAACTTTTAATTTTGAATTGAATGGATAATGTTATAAAAAATATTATTGGCAAGGATATCTCTCTTGTTGAGCTGTTTGAAGAGAACAGATCGCTGATTGAAGAACAATCTTCCATCGTACTTAACAATTTGCGCGATGAGGCTTTTGATGCCTTTCAGGAGTTAGGCATTCCTTCCAATAAAGTTGAAAATTATAAATATACCAATCTTCAGCCCTTGTTCAATGGGGATTTTTCTTTTTCTCTGAAACCGGAAATTCTCACCGAAAATGTGGAGGATGTTTTTTCCTGCGACTTGGAAACGCTGGATTCCATAACCATTTATCTGGTAAACGGATGGTATTATACCCGCAACAATCCTGATCTCTTCCCCGAAGGGATACGCATTGGAAGTCTCGCTCATTTGGCAAAAGAGGATCCTGAATTCCTTGAAAAATATTATGGTTCACGTGCCCCCTATTTGTCGGATGGTGTTGTGGCTTTTAATACCATGTTTGCACAGGATGGCTTTTTCGTTCATGTACCAAAAGGAGTGGTGGTCGAAAAACCCATTCAAATTGTGAACATCCTGATGTCGGAAGAGGCTTTGATGACGACCCAGCGTAATCTGGTTGTTATGGACGATAACAGCGAGGCACGGATTATGGTGTGCGACCATACGCTTACCACCGGTAAGTTTGTCATGAACAGCGTTACCGAAGGTTATGTGGGGAAGGATGCACGGCTTGATTTGTACAATTTGCAAAATCAACATAACGCAACCACTCAGGTGGCCGGATTCTATTTTGAGCAACATGAGAATTCGCATCTGGCTACGAATAATCTGACCTTACATGCAGGAGTTGCACGCAACAATATTGAGCTGAAACTGGCCGGGGCTCATGCCGAAGGTCATGCTTACGGGTTGTATCTGCTGGACAAAAATCAACATGTGGATAATTTTTCATACATCGACCATGCAGTGGCTGATTGTTTTAGTGATGAGTTGTTTAAGGGAGTGCTTGACGACTATTCCATCGGTGTTTTTACCGGGAAAATCATGGTTCGTCCCGATGCCCAGAGAACCAATGCTTATCAGTCGAATAATAATCTGCTGTTAACCAACGATGCTAAAATGAATACCAAGCCGCAGCTTGAGATTTATGCCGACGATGTGAAATGTAGTCATGGTGCAACTGTGGGGCAGATTGATGAGGACGCCATGTTCTATTTGCGGACACGTGGAATCAGTAGGGAGGAGGCAACCATTCTTTTGATGTATGCTTTTGCCTACGAAGTTATTGAAAAGATAAAAGTGAAGCCCCTGCGTGAGCAAATCAGAGCGCTGGTAGAGAAGCGTTTTCGTGGAGAACTTGACAAGTGTCACTCCTGTGTGGTATGCGGTCAAAAGGGTACTGACGTAACCTGCCTGTAGGAGACTTTTGATGTAATAATATTTTCCGGTACCCGTCTTTACTGGCAGGTGCCGGATTGTTTTTTTTTGTACTATGGCTTTTGATATCCGAAAAATTAGAGCAGATTTTCCCATCCTTTCTCAGGAGGTCAATGGTAAGCCTTTGGTCTATTTCGACAATGCAGCTACCACTCAGAAACCTTTAGCGGTAATTGATGCTGAAGCAGGGGTTTACAAAACTATAAACAGCAATATTCACAGAGGTGTACACCATTTAAGCAACGTATGTACCGAAGCTTTTGAGGATGCTCGCAAGAAAGTAGCCGGATTTATTAATGCCGATTCTTCCGATGAGATCATTTTCACCCGGGGAACTACAGAATCTGTCAATTTGCTCTCCTTTTCTTTTGGAGAGACTTTTTTGAAGGAGGGAGATGAGGTCATTCTTACCGAGATGGAACATCACAGTAATATTGTTCCCTGGCAGTTGCTGGCTCAGCGCAGGGGTGTTGCCATAAAAGTAGTGCCGGTAACTGACAATGGCGAGTTGGATATGCAGGTCTTTGGTGAATTGCTAAATGAAAAGACCCGTCTGGTTGCTGTGGCGCATATCAGTAATGTGATGGGAACCATTAATCCCGTTGAGGAAATAATTGCGCTGGCACATGCTGCTGACGTTCCGGTGATGATCGACGGGGCACAGGCAATTCATCATCTGCCTGTGGATGTTCAGAAACTGAATTCCGATTTTTATGTTTTCAGTGGTCATAAAATGTACGCTCCTACGGGTGTGGGTGTCCTCTACGGCAAGAGAAAATGGCTGGAGATGATGAAGCCTTATCAGGGAGGTGGCGAAATGATTGACAAGGTTTCTTTTTCGGGAACCACCTTTAACGATTTGCCCTATAAATTTGAAGCCGGTACCCCCAACTATGCCGGAGTGATTGGATTGGGAGCTGCTATTGATTATCTGCAGGAGCAAGGACTGGAAGAAATCTGGGCCTACGAGCATGAGTTGTTCGAATACGCCAAGGAAAAAATGCAAACAGTGCCCGGAATGCGCTTTGTTGGGCAAACAGCCAATCATACCAGTGTTATTTCTTTTCTTTTAGGCCATTCTCACCCCTTTGATGTGGGAACCCTTTTGGATAAACTGGGTTTTGCCTTGCGCACTGGACATCATTGCGCGCAGCCGTTGATGGATCGGTTTCAGATATCCGGTACAGTAAGGGCCTCCTTTGCGTTTTACAACACAAAGGAAGAAGTTGACCGCCTGGTGGAAGCGCTGTTGCGTGTGGGTTCTATGCTCAGCTAAACTCTTTTTTTTGAAGTTGCTATCTTTGCAAAAAAAAAATCAACATGACCATAAAAGAAAAACAAAAAGAAGTTATTGGAGAATTTGCTGCTTTTGATGACTGGATGGATAAGTATTCTTTGCTTATTGAACTGGGAAATGAACTCGATTCGTTTGATGAAGTTCATCGTCAACCGCAAAACCTGATTGAAGGGTGCCAGTCGAAGGTTTGGCTTCATGCAGAATTGAATGATGGAGAAATAGTTTTTCAGGGTGATAGTGATGCAATTATTGTAAAAGGGATTGTGGCACTTCTGCTGCGTGTCCTGTCCGGTCATACGCCTGATGAAATTTTGGAAAGCGAACTTTTTTTTATTGATGAAATAGGATTGAAGGAACATCTGTCGCCTACCCGCAGCAACGGTCTGGTGGCTATGGTGAAACAAATCAAGGCGTATGCTTTGGCTTTTAAGGCAAAGATGGGATAAATGGTGAACTTTAGGAGATGAGAGATCGTTTGTTGTAAAAGAAAAATATTATGAGCACAGAATTTCTGAATACCGAAACCGATATTGTAAAGGCATTAAAAACTGTCTTTGACCCCGAAATCCCGGTCAATATTTATGATCTGGGACTTATTTATGAAGTGGAAGTGCGTGAGGAGGGGAAAGTCAAAGTGGTGATGACCCTTACCTCTCCCAATTGTCCGGTGGCCGAATCATTACCGGAAGAGGTTTATGAAAAGGTGCTGTCGGTGGAAGGCGTGAAAGATGTGGAACTGAATCTTACTTTCGACCCGCCGTGGACTAAAGATATGCTTTCGGAAGAAGCACTTCTGGAACTGGGACTTCTGTAAATATTTTCCATGATGAATCTGATTGCAGAGCAACGTGGTCAACTGATTCGCCAAAAAGCACTGGAGCTTGGCTTTGACGATATTTCTTTTGCTGAAGCTCAGTATTTAGAGGAAGAAGCGGCTTTTTATGACCAATGGTTGGTTCAGGGTAACCATGCCGGTATGGGTTATATGGATCGCAACAGGGAAAAGCGGAATGACCCACGCCTTCTGGTGGAAGGTACAAAGTCGGTGGTGCTGGTACTGCAAAACTATAAGCCCCACAGAGAAACACATCAGGTATCTGATTTCAAGCTTGCTAAATATGCTTACGGGCGCGACTACCATAAGGTGGTTAAAAACCGTCTCAAAAAATTGATGTCTTTTATTCAGTCGGATGTTGCACCGGAAGCTGAAGGTCGTTTTTTTGTAGATTCGGCACCGGTCTCTGAACGTTCGCTGGCAGCCAGGGCAGGTCTTGGATGGCGCGGGAAAAACACAAACCTTATTCATCCCCGGCTGGGTTCATTTTTCTTTATTGGTGAGATTCTTCTGAATATTGAGCTTCCTTACGGGGAAGCTATAAAAGAGGCTTGTGGTGGATGTACCCGATGTCTGGCTGCTTGTCCTACGGGTGCTTTGACAGCCCCTTACCAGTTGGATGCCAATAAATGTATTTCCTATCTGACTATTGAAAATAAAGGAAAGATTTCGGAAGAATTTGCCGGACAGTTTGAAGGATGGATTTTTGGCTGTGATATTTGTCAGGATGTTTGCCCCTGGAATTGGAAAGCCAGGCCCCACAATGAACCCGACTTCGATTTACGACCGGCTTTCAGGGATATGACCAATGTGGATTGGCGTTCTCTGGATGAGTTAGCTTTCGATGAGTTGTCGAAGGGAAGTCCCATCCGCCGGGCCGGCTTTGATGGACTGATGCGAAACTTGCGTTTTGTGGATACGCAGAAGGAGTGAGGTCAGGTTTTTTCAGTATTGAAGATAGTAACCACAACCCTTCGCTCACTTCTTGGACCATCAAATTCACATAGAAAAATATTTTGCCATCTGGAAAGGCCCATTTCTCCGTTTATAACCGGAATGGTCTCCGAGGGGCCGACAAAGCCAGCTTTGAGATGCGAATCTCCGTTGCTGTCCTGGGTGTCGTGTTGCCAAACTCCGTGAGGAATCATCTTTTTCAGCCAGTTGAGTACATCAGATTGCACCGATTCGTCCCAGTTTTCCTGAATCATTATGCCTGCAGTGGCACCTTGCACATATAAGTTTACCATTCCGGTTTCTATGGCAGATTTCGAAACTACATTGGCCACTTCACTGGTAATATCCACCAATTGGTTGTGGCTGTCAGTCCTGAATAATAGTGTGTGTTGCATCTCTTTTTGTGGATTTTTTGGAACACCTTGTTGAGTTCAGACTAAATAATATTTTTATAGTCAAACTCTTGGTTAAAGCAAATTCCGGAGTCTTCCTTATTAATCGATTGACTTCGGCACAGATTAAAAAATATCTTTTTTACTTCAGGAATTGTTGCTAAAATAAAAAATAGCATGGAGTTTAAAAAAACTCAACGCTATTTTTAAGACCATAAACTCCTGTAAAGGGAAGGTTGGATTTTTTCAACCTAAAATGGCCCGGAAATTGCAAAGTAAATTTTGTTTGTTTTTCAAAAATTAACTAAATTTAGCATCTATGTGATGTCCCGGTAATGCTAATAATGTATTGTTTAATGTTATGTTTGCACCCGTTTTAATAGAAGAGTCAAAACATACCATGCAGAGCAAGGAATTTAATCTGGTCAGTGGTGACGGAGCTTTCCTGATCGGGCGTTTATGGAAACCTGCTGGAAATCCCCATGCAGTGATTTGTATTGTCCATGGAATAGGCGAACATTCCGGGAGATATGATGTCTGGGCAAATCGGTTCTGTGAGCAGGGCTTTTTGGTTTATGCCGTTGATTTGCGGGGACATGGACTCTCTGAAGGAAGAAGAGGACATATTGATCATATTAATAACTATCTTGATGATATTAGTAGTTTAATCCGGTTGGTTAAGCACAGTTGGGAGGGTTTACCCGTTTTTCTTTACGGCCATAGCATGGGGGGAAGTCTTGTATTGAATTTTCTGCTTAAAAAGCGACAGGATTTTGCTGGGGCTGTAATAACTTCTCCCTGGCTCAGGTTAGTTAACCCACCGTCTCAATTAATTCAAAAGGCAGCTTCTGTCTGGAATTATTTATTTCCCAGGATGACTTTCCGAACCGGGATAAAAGCGAATGAATTGAGTTCCATTCCGGAACAACAAAAGTCCAGCGACGCGGATAAGCTGATGCATCATAAGATTTCGGTTCGTTTGTTCTGTGAGTTGAACAGGGCGGCACGTGATGTTTTGGATCGTCCATCCCGCTTTTCTATCCCATTATTTTTTGCTCATGGAACTGCTGATTCAATTACTGATTTTAAGACTACTCGTCAACTTTCCGATAAAATAGGAGAAAACGCAGGGTTTTACGGGGCTAAAAATGCAAGGCATGAACTGCATTGCGAACCTGTTGCTGATGATTTGTTTTTCTTTTTAACTTCATGGATTTCTGAAATCTTGAAAAATGAGTCTCATGCAAAATGAATTCAGGACGGTTGTTAACATAAAAAGATTTGATTTATCTATTGATGTCGGTTCAGAAGTATTATTACTGGGCTCTTGTTTTTCAGACCATATCGGGGCCCGCTTTGTTGATTCACGTCTTAAGGCTGTGGTTAATCCATTTGGGGTGGTCTATAACCCCTGGTCTATAGCCCGCTTATTGGAAAGAACAATGAATCTTGAGTTGTGTGAGGAGGATGAGCTGATTTTGCATAATGAACATTGGCATCATTTCGATTTTCACGGTGTGTTTAGCGGGGCAGATAAGACAGATGTATCCAAAAAAATAAATCAGACACTGGAAAACACCCACGAAATTCTTGGCAGAACCGATTACCTGGTGCTAACATTTGGCACTTCTTATGTTTACGAGCGGGTTGATACTTCCGGAATTGTTGCCAATTGTCATAAGATGCCGACAGGTTTTTTTTCTCGTTACCGTCTGGAGCCTGACGAAATTGTCGCCTTATATAAAGAACTGATTGTTTCTCTGAGAATGTTCAACCCCGGACTGAAAATTCTTTTTACCGTTAGTCCTGTTCGTCATTGGAAGGATGGTGCTCATGGGAATCAGTTGAGTAAATCTGTACTTTTTCTTGGTATTAATAAACTGGTGGAACTGTTTGACGGTGTTGAGTATTTCCCCGCTTTCGAAATTGTGATGGACGAGTTACGCGATTACAGATTTTATGACCCTGGGATGTTTAATCCTTCGGAGCAGGCGGTTGACTACATCTGGCGGCGTCTCGTTGATTCACTCTTTAGCAACGATGCCCAAAAGTTTATTTCCCTGGCTTCCAAAATAGCTAAGGCACGAAAGCATCGTATTGTGGATCCTGCTGCTTCTGAATCGCTGACTTTTATCCGGAAATCAATTGAACTGATTGAAAATATCAAACTTCAATTCCCTCAGGCAGACCTGGACTCTGACCATCTTTATTTTAAGAATTTATTGTTCAAAGTCGAAAAATAGAATTCGGTTATTTCAGCTGAATTTATTCTTGCATCACGGTTAAAAAAGATTAAAAATTGTTTTTAACTGGTTAAAATTATCTTTATCTTTAATTCTTCAAATTGAAATTCTTTTATTGATGGTTGTGCTTATCCGGGGGAGGGTGACTTCTTAAATTTTCCAGGAAAATTTCACATTGAGCTCCTGAGATGGCTTCGTTGCCTATGGATTATGTGTTCTCAGGTTCATGCTTAGCCGTCTGATTTGTAATTATTTCGGATAGTGATGAGTGTGTCTTGTTGAAAAGATTTATGGTTTTGGTTAAGTTCGTTTCATAAGGGGAGATCTGTTTTTTTGATTTTTTAATGATTGTCAGGGATAGTTGCCCTTGGTATAAATAATCAATTGATTTTTGACGGCTTTCTACCTAACTTGAGTGAGGTTTTCTGTGCTTTTTTATTGATTAGTCCAGCCTGAAAACACACCCTTTTATTCCACACTCATCGAGATATTAGAATCTTTTCAAATTTTTGTTTTTGGAGGAAGTATTTAATAAATTGAGTTCTTAGGGATGTGAAAATTTGTCCTGACAGTAAGGGATAAAAAGGAAAATTGACTTGATAGAAGAGCTCAGGTAACATAAGCATATCAATGGATTAATTTAAAATATGTTTTGACCTAAAATAATTTCTATATGACCTATTATCAACTCGGAAAAGATCGTCTGGTAAATCTTGAATATTCTTTGCACAGGGAAATACTCAGGACAAACCGGGCTGGTTCGTATTGCAGTACTACCATTATTGGTTGCAATACCCGGAAATATCATGGGCTGTTGGTTTGTCCTCTGGAGCAATTGGGCGGTGACCATTTTGTGTTGCTGTCGTCTCTGGATATTTCCGTAGAACAACATGGACAGGTGTTTAACCTGGGAATTCATAAATATCAGGGAAGTCATTATGAGCCAAAAGGACATAAGTATCTTTCCAATTTTGAAATTGATGATATTCCGAAGCGTTACTATCGGGTGGGCGGGGTGATCTTGTCCACTGAGATGGTTTTGGTTGAAAAAGAAGAACAATTGCTTTTCAAGGTAACACTGGAAGAGGCTCATTCGCCTACCAGGATAAAGTTTAAGCCTTTTCTGGCTTTTCGCAATGTAAACGAACTTACCTACCAGAACATGAATGCAAATACCCGTTACCAGGAGGTCGAGAACGGGATTTCAGTGAAAATGTACGAAGGATTTCCTTCACTGTATTTGCAGTCAAGCAAACCAATTGAGTTTATTCCTGTTCCTGACTGGTATCGGGGTGTGGAGTATTTCAAGGAGCAACATCGCGGCTATCCTTTTAAAGAAGATTTGTTTGTTCCGGGTTATTTTGAAGCCGATATTAAAAAAGGAGAAAGTATTGTCATGTCCGCCGGAACATCGGCTTTTAAAGCCAATGGACTGAAAACAAAATTCACACGCGAGAAGAAGAAAAGGATTCCCAGGGACAGTATGATTAATAATTTGCTGAACTCCGGTCAGCAGTTTTTGCTTTCACGCGGCAAAGACATACGCCTGATGGCCGGTTATCATTGGTATAAGGAGCGGCATCGGGATACTTTGCTGGCCTTGCCGGGATTGTCGTATTATCAGGAAGATAAAGAGGTTTACCGAAGTATCCTTGAATATATTGCCGGAGAGATTGAGGAAAAATACCTTTCAAAAAATGAGTCTCTTTTAAGTAGCGATATTGATGTTCCACTTTGGTTTTTCTGGGCTGTGCGGCACTGCCGGACTAATTGTAGTCCACCTCAGGTTTGGAAAAAATACCGAAAGGTGATGCAAGCCGTGCTTGATCACTATCAAAAAATGGATGGTGCATTCATGCACATGGAAGCCAACGGTCTTTTGTACGCAAAAAAGGATGGAGTTCCTCTTACGTGGATGGAGGCTGTGGTTGATGGGCAACCCGTCACCTGGAGACCAGGCCTGACCGTTGAATTGAATGCTTTGTGGTATAATGCACTTTCTTTCTTTGCATTTCTCTCCGAAGAAGCTAAAGAGCCCGAAGTAGGTGCTCCTTATGCTCAGTTGGCTGAAAAAGTGAAAACTGCTTTTATTGATGTTTTCTGGAATGCCGAAGATGAATGCCTTTACGATTTTGTTGATGGTGCACATAAGGATAGTTCTATTCGTCCAAATCAATTAATTGCTGCGGCTTTGCCTTATTCTCCCCTTTCGGTGGAGGAACGAAAATCTATTGTGGATGTGGTGAAAAAAGAACTTCTTACCCCACGAGGTATTCGTACCCTTTCGCCACAGGATCCCAAATACAAAGGGGTATATGAAGGAAATCAGAAACAACGTGATTTGGCACTACATCAGGGAACTGTTTATCCCTGGTTGGCAGCTTTTTTTGCTGAAGCTTATCTCGATATCCATAAACAGGGAGGTCTGGCATTTGTGAAACGAATGCTGGAAGATTTTGAGGAAGAGATGGGTGACCATTGTGTGGGGAGTATTTCTGAATGTTTCAACGGAAATCCGCCTCATGTTGCGAAAGGAGCCATATCAATGGCATGGAATGTTGGCGGAGTTCTGAGTATTATTAACCTAATTGAAAAATATAGTAACCTATGAGGGTGTTAATGTTTGGTTGGGAATTTCCCCCACATATCTCCGGAGGTCTGGGAACCGCTTGTTTTGGGTTAACCCGGGGCCTTTCTTATATTTCCGACTTGCAGGTTTTATTTGTTGTTCCCAAAGCTTTTGGTGATGAAGACCAACAGGGAATCAGTTTAATTGGTGCCAATCAGGTGCCGGTTAAACATCGTACATTAAATCTGAAGCACTTTAGCCGTAAACTCGATTATATTGAGGTTGGCTCTCGAATGATGCCCTATACCGATCCGGATGAATACTTTCAGATTCAGAAATCGAAAAAGGAAGATGGTGCTTTTGAGTATGTACAAACCGATGAAGCAGGACAGGTTCCTTTTACCGGAGCTTATGGTGCCAATCTGTTGCAGGAAATTCGGGATTATGCATTGGTTGCCAATGTGATTGCCCAGGATTATGCCTTCGATCTGATTCATGCCCACGACTGGCTTACTTATCCTGCCGGGATTGCCGCCAAAGAGGCAACCGGGAAACCACTGGTTATTCATGTTCATGCTACCGATTTCGACCGAAGCGGAGGAAGTGTAAATCCTGTGGTGTTTGATATTGAAAAAAGAGGCATGGAGGCTGCCGATAAGGTGATTGCGGTGAGCAATCTGACCCGCCGCACCGTG
>NZ_JADQBH010000033.1 GCF_016278715.1 Marinilabilia sp.
AGGAGAATTGTACGAAATGCCCATAGAACGTAAAGCACCTCAGGTGATTTACCGCCAGCCGGTTAAGGAACCGTTACAAACCGGACTTAAGGCCATTGATGCCATGACCCCCATCGGACGCGGGCAGCGTGAATTGATTATCGGAGACAGACAGACCGGTAAAACTGCTATTGCAATTGATACCATCATCAATCAAAAGCCATTTTTCGAAGCAGGCAACCCGGTTTATTGTATTTATGTGGCCATCGGTCAGAAAGGTTCTACCGTTGCGCAGATTGTGAATACCCTCCAAAAGCACGGTGCAATGGATTACACTATTGTGGTTTCTTCTTCTGCGGCTGATCCTGCTGCCATGCAGTTTTATGCACCATTTTCCGGAACAGCCATTGGAGAGTTTTTTCGTGATACAGGAAGGCATTCGCTGATTATTTATGATGACTTGTCCAAGCAGGCAGTTTCTTATCGTGAGGTCTCCCTTCTTTTGAGGCGACCGCCCGGACGGGAGGCATTTCCCGGAGATGTTTTCTATCTCCATTCAAGATTGCTCGAACGGGCAGCCAAGATTATCGAGTCGGATAAGGTTGCTGCCCAAATGAACGATATTCCTGAGTCTATCAGGCATCTGGTGAAAGGAGGTGGTACTCTTACAGCGCTGCCTATTATAGAGACACAGGCTGGCGACGTTTCAGCCTATATTCCAACGAACGTTATCTCGATTACCGACGGTCAGATATTTCTTGAAAACAACTTATTTAATGCCGGTGTCCGTCCTGCTATTAATGTTGGAATTTCGGTTTCCCGCGTAGGCGGAAACGCCCAGATTAAGCCGATGAAAAAAGTAGCCGGTACATTGAAGCTGGATCAGGCTCAATATCGTGAACTGGAAGCGTTCTCGAAATTTGGTTCCGATTTGGATCCTGCTACAATGGCTGTATTGGATAAAGGTCGTAAAAATGTTGAGTTGCTTAAACAGGCTCAGTATAAACCGGTGCGCGTGGAACAGCAGGTTGCCATTATTTATTGCGGAACCAAAGGGTTGTTGAAAGATGTTCCCATGGACAAAGTAAAGATGTTTGAAAGCGAGTTCATTGAAACGCTGGAAGCCATGCATAATGAAGTGTTGAAAGGAATATTGGAAGGAAAATTTGATGAAGAGGTGACCCAAAAGATTGAGAAAGTTGCTCTTGATGTGGCTGCTCATTTTAGTGCTGACCAGAAATAATAAAGCTTAAATGGCAAACTTAAAAGACATACGCACGCGTATCGGGGCCATTAAAACAACCCGGCAGGTTACCAGTGCCATGAAAATGGTCTCTGCTGCCCGTCTTAAAAAGGCGCAGGACGATGTGGATCACATTCGGCCCTATACTTCTCATCTTCTCGGTATTATCAATGATATGGTTTCGACTCCCGAAGATGTGAAAATAAACTATACCATGCCCGGCAAAGGCGATAAAGTGGTGTTGTGGGTTATTGCATCCAACAGGGGATTGTGTGGTGCTTTTAACAGCAATGTCGTGAAAGCGGTACAGCAACTTTTGCATAACGACCTCAAAGAAGATTACCAGAATGGAAATGTGGAAATCAGGGTTTTGGGGAAACAAGCGTGGAAAATGTTGCGCGCCAGAAATATCATTCCTCATATCCGGGAGGAAGGTCAGCTGGTAGATCCATCATTCAAAAAGGTTTCCATTCTTGCTGAAGAGTTGCTGGATGAATATGATTTTGGCATTCTGAAAAAATCGATAGTTGTTTACAATGAATTTATTAATGCGGCAATTCAGCAGGTTCAGGTTCAGCAGTTTTTGCCAATTGCAATACCTGAGGTAAAACGGGATAAACCGATATCTAAGTATATTCTGGAGCCTGACAGACAGACTATTGTGAATAACCTTATGCCCAAAACCCTGCGTTCGCTGTTCTATCAGGTGGTGCTGGATTCCATTGCTTCTGAACACGGAGCCCGCATGACTTCCATGCACAAGGCAACCGACAATGCGACAGATTTGATTAAAGATCTGCAGCTTTCTTACAATAAGGCACGCCAATCATCAATTACAAACGAACTTATGGAAATTACTTCCGGGGCTGAGGCACTTAAAAAGTAATTTGGTTTTTCTGTTTTAAACAGGTTTATTCCCTGAGTTTTTCCAGTTTCTCTTTCAGGATTTCCATTCCTGAGGTTGCTTTGTGTTTAAGAACTTCGATGTTTGGTGATGAGATGTAAGCCGGGGAGCCTGGATCGATAATGAAAACCGGCACTGCTGCGGGAACAAACTCAATAAGCCCGGCAGCAGGATAGACAGAAAGGGAGGTGCCGATGACCAGAAAAATATCTGCTGTGGCGGCAATTTCAGCAGCTTCTGCTATGGCATCTACCGATTCGCCAAACCACACGATGTGGGGACGCAACTGCGAACCTTTTTCACATAGATCTCCCTCCTTTAGCTCCCAGTGATCCATTTCGTAGATGAGGTGCGGATCGATTGTGCTTCTTGCTTTTTTCAACTCTCCGTGCAAATGCAGTACATTACTACTGCCAGCCCTTTCGTGCAAGTCATCCACATTCTGGGTAATGATGCTGACTTCGAAACTTTCTTCAAGTTCTGCCAGCGCATAATGTGCAGTATTTGGCCTGCATTCAAAAAGTTGTTTTCTACGTTGATTGTAGAAATCAAGAACCACCTGCCTGTTGGTTTCCCAAGCATGGGGGGAGGCGACTTCTGTAATGTCATATTGCTCCCATAAGCCTCCCATGTCCCGAAATGTTTGAATACCACTTTCGGCGCTGAGGCCCGATCCTGATAGAACCACCAATTTCTTCATTCTTCTTTTTGAGGATAAAGATAAGGCACAGCCAAAATGGATAAAAATTTTTTAACTTTGAAAGTCGTTAATGAACCAGGTGAAGCATGATAGATAAGGGTACCATAGATAAGGTAATGGAGACAGCTCAGGGCCAGATAACAGAGGTGGTTTCAGAGTTTGTAAATCTCAGGAGACGTGGGATTAATTACATCGGATTGTGCCCTTTTCACAACGAAAAGACTCCTTCGTTTATCGTTTCTCCCCACAAGGGCATTTTTAAGTGTTTTGGTTGTGGAAAAGGTGGAAATGCTGTGAATTTCCTGATGGACCACGAACAGATTTCTTTCATTGAGGCCATCAAAATTCTGGGAAAGAAGTTTCACATCCATATCGAAGAAAAGGAGCTGACTCCTGAAGAAATGGCCCATCAGAACGACCGCGATAGTATGCTGGTGGTGACCAGTTTTGCAGCCGCTTATTTTATGGACAGACTGCACAAGTCGGACGAAGGAAAGTCAGTTGGACTGGGTTATTTCAGAGAGCGAAGTTTTCGCGATGACATCATTCAGAAGTTTCAGTTGGGCTATTCGCCTGAGTCGAAGGATGCTTTTACCAAAGAGGCTTTAAGACAGGGATACAAGCTTGAATTTTTGGAAAAGACCGGGCTTACCATTGTTCGCGATGATTATAAAGTAGACCGCTTTCGGGGAAGAGTAATTTTTCCTATTCACAGTCTCGCCGGCAAAGTCATCGGTTTTGGCGGGCGTGTTTTGCGCACCGATGCTAAAACGGCTAAATATCTCAATTCACCTGAGTCAGAGATTTACCATAAAAGCAGGGTTCTTTACGGGATGTATCAGGCCCGTCAGGATATAGCCCGTCAGGATCGATGCATACTGGTGGAGGGATACACCGATGTTTTGTCGTTTCATCAGGCGGGAATCAACAATGTTGTGGCTTCCTCGGGAACCGCTCTTACCACAGACCAGATTCGTTTAATCGCCAGGTTTTCTAAAAACCTCACCATTATTTTCGATGGTGACGCCGCTGGAATCAAAGCTTCGCTGCGAGGAATTGATCTGGTGCTTGAGGAAGGTTTAAATGTTAAAGTCTTGTTGCTGCCCGATGGCGAAGATCCCGATTCCTATGCCAAAAAACTTGGCGGAGAAGCACTTCAGGAATATATTCAAAAGCACCAAACTGACTTTATTCGTTTCAAAACCGGGCTGCTTCTCGAAGAAGCCAAAGACGATCCCATTGCCCGGGCGCGCTTGGTGCAGGATATTGTGCGTACCATTTCGGTGATTCCAGATTCCATTACCCGTACGGAATATGTGAAAGATTGCAGCAGCTTGATGAAAGTGGAGGAGCAGGTTCTTTATATGGAAATTGGGAAACTGCGCAAGAAAAGGCAGGAGGATGCCTCAAGGCGGACACATTATAGTGAAAATGCATCCCCCACCGACGGAGTAAGTGCTTCGCAACAACAAAAGACTGACCAGATGATGGCCAGAGCTGCCTCAAAATCATCCAATCCTTTTGATGCAGAAGAATGGGAGGTATTGAGATTTTTGCTGAAGTATGGGGATGCTACTTTAGGTGAATTTGAATTTGAAGACGAGAAACGGGAAGTATCCGTAGGAGAATATATTGTTACGGAGCTGCGTCAGGATGAGTTGGAGAGTGTGAATCCGCTTTACAATAAAATGATGGAGCTTTATGAAACCAATTATAAGAACGAAAATTTTTCATCATCAGGATTCTTTGTTTCCAGTTCGGATAGTAAGATCAGCAGTCTGGCCACCGATCTGATTGCCAGGGAATATTCGCTAAGCCGTATTCACGGTAAGATGGGTGTGGTGGCTACGGAGGAGGACTTGCTCGAAGACCTGGTTCCTAAAGTTGTGACAGAGCTTAAGTGGAAAAAAGTAAAGGTGTTGCTGGAAGAAAAACGGCAGCAACTTAAAAAGGCCGAAGAAGAAAAAAATGAGGAGAAATTTATGGAATTTCTGCAGGAGCTGAATAATCTGCAACAGGCATTTATCTTTATTTCAAAATCATTGGGAGAACGAACAGTTGTTTAGTTGTTTTCCGGGAATAGTATAATAATTAAAGATTCTTTATACATGAAAACATTCACCCACCACGATTTAGCATTTATTGAAGATGTAATTTCACAGTGTGATATTTGTTTTGCTGCGATGGTTGATGAAAACGGATTGCCCTATAATGTGCCTATGAATTTTGGCTTCACTGAGGGCATTTTTTATTTGCATAGTGCCCCTGAAGGGCGGTCTATACGTGCGCTGGAGAAAAATGACCACATTTGCCTGACCTTTAATGTCGGACAGGATTTGGCTTTTCAACATCCCAAAGTTGCATGTAGTTACCGGATGAAAGCCAAGAGTGTGATTGCCGAAGGAAAGGTGACTTTTTTAGATGATTTGGATGACAAGCGGCTGGCGCTTAACTATATCATGAAGCAATACAGTGATAAGGAATTTGAATATAGTGATCCCGCAGTAAAGAATGTGAAAGTCTGGCGCATCGATGTGGATAAAATTGTATGTAAGGAATTTGGAGCTCCTCATGATGCGTATAAAAAGTAGTTTCTGATGTGGCCCCAATTTTAAACCAATCGCGTTATGGTATTGAATTATATTTGGATCGCCTTTTTTCTGATTGCTTTTGTGGTGGCTTTGATTAAGCTGGTATTCTTTCAGGATTTGGAGGTCTTTTCCAACCTGATGAATGCCACCTTTGATTACGCTAAAACAGGATTTGAAATTTCGTTGGGCTTGACAGGAGTATTGACGCTCTGGCTGGGACTGATGAAAATTGGTGAGAAGGGCGGAATGGTTCAAGCAATGTCGAAAGCAATTGGCCCGTTTTTCAGACGCATTTTTCCGACCCTGCCAAAGGATCATCCTGCTTACGGCTCTATGATGATGAATATTGCTGCCAATATGCTTGGATTGGACAATGCCGCTACGCCGATGGGGCTAAAGGCTATGAAAGAGCTTCAGACAGCCAACGATAAAAAGGATACTGCCTCCAATGCCCAAATAATGTTTCTGGTGCTGAATACATCCGGATTGACCATCATTCCGGTTTCTATTATGGTTTACCGGGCCGAACTTGGGGCATCAAATCCGGCAGATATTTTTCTGCCCATTATGCTGGCGACATTCTTCAGTACTGTTGTGGGTTTGATTGCTGTGGCTGTGGCCCAGAAAATTAATCTTTTCAACCGGGTGGTGATGGGTTACCTTGGCGGGTTGAGCCTTTTTATTGGTGCTGTCATTTACGGGCTGTCACTACTAGACCGGGAGCAAATCAGAATTGTTTCCCTGCTTACTGCCAATATCATCCTGTTTTCCATTATTGTCACATTTATTGTGATGGCCGCTATTCGTAAAGTGAATGTTTATGAATCCTTTATCGAAGGGGCTAAAGATGGCTTTTTTATTGCCATAAAGATCATCCCTTATCTGATTGCCATTCTGGTGGGAATTGGTGTTTTCAGAGCCGCAGGAGCCATGGAAGTCCTTATTGACGGAATAGCGTGGACTATAAGTGCGGTGGGCCTGAACACCGATTTTGTGGGAGCTTTGCCCACAGCTTTGATGAAACCCCTTAGTGGAAGCGGAGCACGCGGAATGATGGTTGATGCCATGAATCTTCATGGCGCCGACTCTTTTGTAGGAAGGATTGCCAGTACGGTTCAGGGAGCCACCGATACGACATTTTATATTATTGCGGTCTATTTCGGCTCTGTTGGAATCCGAAAAACCCGGCATGCTGTGGCCTGTGGATTAATTGCTGACTTTGCAGGAATTGTTGCTGCTATCCTGTTGGGCTATCTTTTTTTCGGATAGAAGTAATGCAGAAAGGAGTGGGGATTTCAGTTACTAACATACCCAAAGAACTAAAAAAGATGCGTGAGATGTACATTTTTTATCTTTTGCAATTTTAGTAGCTAAAAGAATGTTGCTTCAAGATATCCCTGTTATTCAGAAGCATATTCTCCGTCATTCCTCCTCAGAATGATATTCAGCCAATTGTCATTCTGAGTGCCTGCCTCAAAAAAAATTGAGGCATAATGGGTCTTTGACAGATTGGGGAGATTCCTAATAGAGAAGCAATTATTATTTATCTGATTTTTGCTTGTTACAAAAATCTTTCATTGGTAGCCTGCAAAGAATCTCTCATTAAAATAATGGAGGCAATTAAGCCAAACACTTCTGTATTTCTGAGCCTGAGAAGAATCTTTGATAAAAGTAATTCAGTCGTTAGCAGATTGTCAAAAGGAAACAAGTGTGGCGGACTCTTTGCAAACAAAAAAGTAGAGCCGATGCCGGCCCCCAGTCTTATCTTAGTCTAACCCCCAACCACTCATAATCTTGTTCCCAGAACCCCCAGGTGGTCAGTAAATTCTTCTGTAGTTTTGATATTGGAAAAATCGGCATCAACCATTAAAGAGGTTATGGTGGCTTCATCCACCCGGTGAGCCAACGGAGGGCCCGATTCACAGGCGTCTTCCCTTTTTGCCCAGTCGATGATCAGCATTTTTCCATTGGGTTTAAGGACTCTTTTTATCTCTTTGAGCAACAAATGAGGCTTCCTTAATTCATGAAAAAGGTTGATCATCCACACCACATCGGCATATTCGTCGTTAACCGGAAGTTGATTGTCAGTCATCAGATGAGGAGTAATGCGGCTGTATTCGGGGAGGTTGCTACGCATTTCGGCTACCATTACAGGCTCAATGTCGAAAGCGTCAATATGTGCCTTGGGAGCCAATTCCCCTAGTGCCGCAGTGATAAATGCTGTGCCTGCTCCGATGTCAATGATTTTTTCTGGCCGTTTGAAATTTATAAATTCCCATATTTTTTGTGGATCAAGCTTTTCTAAACGTTGTGGATTATTAAGTTTATTCCGGTGTTCGGGATTAAATTTTTTGTCTTCCATAGGGAGTTTCTTTGTAATGTCCAAAATAAACAATCTTATAGGGTATCATGTTTCAATCCTGCGTTAAACTTTTACAAACAGCTGATAATTAATCCACTACAAGACAGGCAGCCTAACCACAACTCGCTCATAATGAAAACCATGCGTCATTGAGTCTCTGAGTTTAAGCTTATTTTTACGAACTATTGATGTTTTAAATACCATCAAAATAAAAACTTTACCTTCTCCTGTAAATTTCTTATATTTATTGTATTCTCACATTTTCAAATCATTAAGTTATGGAAGAACCAAAAAAAGATAAAACTAAAAAGAAAAAGAGCGGCGCCTGGACCATTGGTTGGGGATGGATGATAACCGTTCCTGCACTGGCTTTTTTATCATGGGCGACCAAAAAAGGAATTAAAGATGCGCTGGAAGAAGAACATCCGGCCCCACTTACCATTCTTAAAGAGAGATATGTAAAGGGAGACATAGACCGGAAAGAATACGAGGAGAAACTCCGGGATCTTTTGGGTTCCTGAGAAACACTGTTTTAAAAATTAGAAAAAACCGGCTTCTTGAGCCGGTTTTTTTTGTTTGGCCGGCTGTGAGGGACACTTACTCAGGCTTCCTTGCCGAAGGAATGATAAACTTGAAGGTTGATCCCTTTCCCGGGGTGCTTTCCACCCATATTTTTCCATCGTGATAATCAATGAATTCTTTGCATAATATTAGTCCAAGCCCGGTGCCTTTTTCGTTTTGGGTTCCCGGAGTTGATATGTTTTCGTTAATGTCAAATAATTTACTGATTTTTTCCGCATCAATGCCCACTCCGGCATCGGCAACGCTGACTTCAGTTCCGTGGGCATATTGTTGAGCTGAAAGGGTGATGCGTCCTCCTGAATGAGTAAATTTTATGGCATTGGAAACAAGGTTTCTCAGGATTGTGTTGATCATTGCCACATCGCCGAAGATGGTGGTTTCAGGAGGTATGTTTGTGGCGAATTCCAGCATTTTTTCCTCAGGGTTTTCCTGGAACAACAGTTTTCCTACCTGTTCAACAATGGGCAGTAAAGTAAACTCTTCAGGAGAGAACTTTATCCTTCCGGTTTGTGAGCGTGCCCATTCCATCAGGTTCATTAATAGTTTCATGGCCATGTTGGCCGATTGATTAACGATCTGTGAATACTGATTTACTTTTTCCCGGTCAAGTGATTCTGCTTTGTCGGTTAAGAGACCGCTAAATCCCAGAATGGCATTAAACGGGCTTCTTAAATCGTGTGCAATAATGGAAAAGAACTTGTCCTTGGTGGCATTGGCTAACTGTAACTCTTCATTTTTTTGTCTTAAGGCTTCTTCTGCTTTTTTTCTTTCAGCAATTTCCACCCTCAGCCGGTCGGTGGCATTGGCCAGTTCTTTGGCTTGAGTCTCAGCTTCCACGCGGAGCCTGTTTTGCTGAAGTTGATGTGCGTATTGCTTGAGTACCCCGATTTGTTTTTCAACTATCTGCGTTTTCAATTCTTTGTTCGAGCCTTCCAGGTTTTGAAGGTTGTTAAACAGAGATTCTTTAATTTCCTCTTCTATGGCATTAACTTTTGTTTGTGCTCCCCAGCGGGCATAGCACGCATAAGCCTGCTGTCGATAGATTCCTCTAATCACTGGGTTATTATTTTCCTGCCAGAACAAGCCTGCTCTTTCGTTGGCTAACGCTTCCCATTGAATAAAACCTTGGTCCCGTGCAGCTGTTACCGCTAGATCGTAGTGTTTTACAGCTGTTTTTAAATGATTTTCTAATCTTGCCTTTTCGGCTTTTGCCAGATGGAATTTATGGATATAGTTTTCGGGAGCATATTTTGCCCACAATTCTAATTTTTCGATGGTGGTGTTAAGTTCTTTATCCCATTTTTCGCGGGTAGAACTATCTGCTTTTGAATAAAGGGCAGTTAGAATTAGAAAGCGGGAAAAAACATACTCTGGCCAGGGTAAAAGCCCTTGGGTTCCAACAGTGAATAAAATGGGTTGGGTGGCATCAGAAATTTTCAACGCATTTTCATAATCTCCAAGAAACAGGGATGCTGATGCTTTGAGGATATTGTAGATGCAGCGAATTTGAATATTTCCGTGGGCTTCGATTTTGTTTAAAAGTGCTTCATCCGACCAGTTTATCTCCTTTTCCACAGTAGTGGAGCTGTTTGACAGCTTTTTTAGAACGGTTGTTCCACCCTCCAGTAAATCTATGGCCCACTGGTTTAAACGGCTTTTGCTAAAAGTCAGAGAGTGTTTCGTTTCCTGAAGCAGGATGGATAATTCTTTGCCCTGAAAAAAGGAACAATACATGTTGTGTCCAAAAGCATAGGCGGCATACTGAAGATTACCTCCTCGCAATCCTGTTTCGTATGCATCTACATAGTCCTGCGAGCTGTGGCGCAAATGGTGAAACCAATGACGAATAGAACTTCCAATCATCAGGTAAAAAATACTCTGATCGGAAGGGACCTGATATCTTTGCTTCATAAGGGTGGTTGCCAGATCGCCAAATCTCCGTGCTGTCGTGAAATCGTCGTCGACCCATCCCAGTAATCCCCCATACGCGGTGTGACTGTAACCGATTTGTGGGATGTTTCCGTATTTTAAAGTGATATTGACCACTTTCGGTACCAGAACACTCCACAGATGTTGATGTGATCGGTAGCAGGGCGGCCCCATTGTAATGAGTATCCCTGTTGCCATCAGCATTGAAGGCTCCTTCATGTCGGGCATTTGGGCCAGTGATTCTACTGTTTTGTTTTCCAGGGTCTTTCGGATCCCGGCAATCTCATGTGAACTTGCCTCTTTGAAATTGTTGCGTGGTAAATCGATGCCCAAAGCCGAAAGAGCCTGATAAGCTGCTTCAATTGCCTCCCCATAGCGGGCCATAAGGGTGTAATGAGCGATGAGCAGATTAAGAACCTTAGCTTTTTCAATGGCACTTCTTGCTTTCGAAACCGCTATCTGAATAGTTTTTACTCCGTAGTCTCTGTCGCCTTCAATAAATTCGCAAATTGCCCTCTGCTTGTGGAGGGCCATCATTAACTGATGTTGGTTTCTCCATAATTCATCGGTATATGAGGGCTCGCTAAGAAAGGTGTCTGTTGCCCTGCAAAATTCCAAAGCTGAAAGATAGGCTGTTGCGGTGTAGGCTTTTTCTGATGCCTGAAGATTTAATTCTATTATTTTTAATTTCTCATCAGGAGCATGTACTAGATGTGCTCCCGAATTGATTGCATCAATTATCTCGAACAACTGTTCGTTGATTTGTTCAGGGTTTAACCGGGAAAGAAACAGTCTTCCTATTTTTAGTCTGATGGCGGGTGTTTCCTCAGGATTTGCAAGTGTAAAAGCCGCCTGCTGGACTTTGTCGTGCAGAAAACGCATGGTGAAGGCGGTTTCCTTCTCCGATTTGTTCATTTTCTGCTTTTCCCAATCCAAAAGCATGGTTTTCCCTGTTTTGGTAAGTATCTGAGATTGACAATCTTTTATGGAAAGACCACTAATAATACTTAAAGCCTGCAGATTGAAACGGTTTCCCAGACATGCGGCAAGAAAAAAGAGATCTTTTTGGGATTGACTTAACCGCTCCATTTTCAACGCAAACAGTTCTACCACATCAGATGGAAGAGTTTCCTGGTTATCTTTGGAGTTCCACTCCCATTGGTTGGCATCATCATCAAACCTGATTAGCTGATGCTCCCTGAAAAAATCCAGATAAGACAGAATAAAAAACGGGTTCCCTTTGGTTTTTTGGTGAATTAAAGTGGCCAGTTTGCCTGCCTCTTTTATTTTTGGGGGGAATGTATCTTGTAAAATTTCATTAATGTTGGTGTATGATAGATTTGATACATACTCCTTTTCAACAAGAACATGGCGGCCTTTTAGCTCATTGATGGCTGAGAAAAACTGAGATCCATGCTGCATTTCATCGTCACGATAAGCTGCTATGATTATAAGATATCGAAGCGATGAGCCTATTTCCAGTTTGCGCAACAGTTCCATTGATGCCGCGTCCGACCATTGCCAGTCGTCTATAAAAAGGACCACAGGATGTTCAGGACGGCAGAGTACTCCGAGGAATTTCTGAAATACATTAGTAAAACGATATCGTGCTTCCTGAGGGTTTATTTCTCCCAAAGGAGGTTGAGGGCCTAAAAATTCTTCAAAGTCAGGCACAAAATCTATTAATACCTGCCCCAGATTACCCACTGCCTTCAGGATTTCGGTTTTTAAGTAGTGATATTCCGAGTCATTTTTTGACTGTATACTTTTGCAAAACTCTGCGATGGCTTGCCGGAATGCGAAATATGGGATGTTTTGTTGATATTGCTCAAATTTCCCGGATATAAAAAATCCGTTTTTCAGACCAACAGGTTTCCGCAGTTCTTCAATTAATGCAGTTTTTCCAACACCGGACTGACCCGGAACTAAAAATATTTGTCCCGTTCCTCCACTAATTCGTTTAAAAACTTCCAGAAGTTGAGCTTTTTCACGTTCACGCCCGTAAAGCCTTGTTTGAAGCATTGGCTGATCCATGCGTTTATTTATCATTGAGTAATGATTGTATTTAAAGTTGATGCTTTAAACAATGCCAAAGCGTTGTCTTACAATTTTCCGGGATAAATCTTAATTGTTGACTCATTAATCTTTATCACGAAAATATTCTTTTTTTTTGATGAGGTGGAGATATGGGGTAAAAGTGTTTTGACATCAGTCATACTGTAATACGCAAAAAAGGTTATTTTGTTTAGATAATTCTTATGTCAGACTTCAATGTTAAACTACCATTAATAGCCCCCTCTATTTATTAACGGTTACTTAAACGCGGCTTAAGGTACACGAAATGATAATCATGTTCTTTTGTAGTGTCAAATATAAACGACAAACAACAAACCAAAAAACAAGAAGACAATGAAAAATCGTTTTATGCTTTTAAGCCTTCTACTCGGATTCGGAATGGCTTTTTCTTTCACCTCGTGTAGTGAGGATGACAATAATGATGACAACAACGAAATCATAGATACAGGAAATGTTGTTGTAACAGAGAATATTTCTGCTGATGCTACCTGGACCAGTGATAAAGTTTATCAATTGGGTGGACGTATTGCTGTTGAGGCAGGAGCTACGCTTACCATTGAGCCGGGTACTATTATTAAAGGAGAAGCCGGTACAGGTGCCAATGCAACTGCTTTGGTAGTTGCCCGTAATGCAAAAATTATGGCTGAAGGTACTGCTGATGCTCCTATCATTTTCACTTCTGTGGCTGATGAAATTTCACCGGCCGATATTGCTGCCGGTGACTTTACAAGTCCCAACCTTGAGTCTAATATCAATGGTTTGTGGGGTGGCGTACTTGTTTTGGGTAATGCCCGAATCTCTGCGTCCAATGATACAGGCGAACTTACCGAAGTACAGATAGAAGGTATTCCTACTTCTGATTCCAATGGCCTTTATGGTGGAAGCGATGATGAGGACAACTCTGGAGTGCTGAAATACATCTCTATTCGTCATGGTGGCAGTAACATTGGTAAAGGTAACGAAATCAATGGTCTGACATTAGGAGGCGTTGGTTCCGGGACGGTTGTGGAAAATATTGAAGTGGTTGCCAACCAAGATGATGGAATTGAGTGGTTTGGCGGTACTGTGAATGTTAAAAACGCTCTGGTTTGGAATGTTGGTGACGATGGCATGGATGCCGACCAGTCGTGGGGTGGTACTTTAGATAACTTTATGGTAATAACCGTTGCAGGGCACAGCTTTGAGCTTGACGGGCCAGAAGGAAATTACGACAATGGTGGATATTCTATTAAAAATGGGGTTGTAATAGCCAATAATGAAGATAGAAGTTCTGAAGACCTTATCAATACCGATGACAATACCAGCGTCGCTTTCGATAATATTTTTATTACGGCTATCGCTGAAGGACAACAAATCAACCGTGTTAGCCACGATGTGGGAATTGTTTCTTTTGAAAATATTGTATTGGATGTGAACGAAGCAGACCTTGCCTCTCATGTAAATGGAACTGTACCCGCTGGAGTTACAGCAGGTACAACTCCTGCCACAGCCATCAATACTTCCGCTTTTGGATGGACCTGGGCTGCGCAGGCTGGTGTTACTTCTTTTTAAACTCCATATTTTGAATTAAAGAATAATTGAAAATGAATAACAAACAGGCTTGCAGAAATAATGCAAGCCTGTTCTTCTGCAATTTGCAAAACAAACGGACGAACAAACGGATGAATAAAATGAGAAATTTAGTAATTGTTATCTTATCCCTGATATCAACGATTGCTTATTCACAAAATGGAACCATAAGAGGCACTGTCTATGATGGCTCTACCGGTGAAACGCTGGTTGGTGTGAGTGTTGTGATAAAAGGTACCTATACTGGTACCGCCACTGACCTTGATGGTAAATTCGCACTGGAGACAGAATCAGGAATTTATGACCTTCAGTTGTCGTTTATCTCTTTCCAGCCGCTGACAGTGGAGGGAGTCGAGGTAAAAGCTGGTGAAGTTACGGTGCTGAACAATCTCGAACTTGGGGAGAGCACAGTAGAACTCGAAGATATTGTGGTGACGGCCCGAGCCATAAGGAATACCGAAGCGGCTCTTCAGACAATGAAAGCTAAATCGTCGGTAATGCTGGATGGTATTTCGGCTTCCAAAATGGAACTGATTGGTGATGGCACTGCTGTGGAGGCCGCAAAAAGAGTCACGGGTGTTACCATTGAAGACGGGAAGTATGTGTACGTGCGGGGACTGGGAGACCGATACTCCAAAACTACACTGAATGGCGTTGATATTCCAGGCTTGGATCCCGATCGGAATAGCCTCCAAATGGATATATTTCCTACCAACCTGATTGACAATATGATGGTGAGCAAAAACTTTACTGCTGATATGCCTGCCGATTTTACAGGTGGCCTGCTCAATGTTACTACAAAGGATTTTCCTGATAAAAAGGTGTTTAGTGTTTCAGCAGGTACAGCTTTTAATCCTAATGTGCATTTCAATGAGGATTTTCTTTCTTATGATGGTGGTAATACTGATTTCCTGGGATTTGATGATGGCACCCGGGCACTTCCAAATAGGGCAAGGCAGTCAAATATTCCTACACCTATTAGTGGAGCTCCGCAGGATGAAGTGGTCGATTTTATCCGAAGTTTTGACCCTCAGTTGGCTGCCAGGGAACAAACCAGCTTAATGGACTACAGTCTCGGATTCTCTTTTGGCAATCAGATAGATTTGGATAACAATTCTGAAAAAGCTCCTAAACTGGGATACATCCTTTCACTTTCCTATAAATCGGAATATGAGTATGACAATGATGTCCAGTACGGTGAATATCAAAAGTCCATTGATCCCGAAACTTATGAGATGCGCTATGCCACTCGTCAAAATGGCCGGATGGGGGAGCAAAAAGTTCTGGTAGGATTGCTTGGCGGAATCGCGTATAAAACCAATTTTACCAAGTATCGGTTTACTGCAATGCACCTTCAAAACGGTGTTAGCCGGGCGGGTAAATTCAGCATCGATAATGACGCATCAGCTGTAGGGCAGTCTGGTTATTATGCCGAGTCGGACAACCTGGAATACAATCAGCGCTCATTAACTAATTTTCTATTGAGTGGCACCTATCTTTTTCAGGAATCGGGCTGGGAAATTGACTGGAGACTGTCGCCTACTTTTTCTTCATCTCAGGATCCTGATATTCGTAAAACGGCTTTTACGTTCCGCTCCGATGATGATGTAATGTTTAACGCCGGTGCCGGAGGTAATCCTTCCCGAATATGGAGAGAGCTCAACGAGATAAATGCCACTGCCAAATTTGATGTTTCTAAAGATTACACTTTAGGCGGAGATGATGCGAAGCTTAAATTTGGTGCAAGTCACAACTATAAACAACGGGATTATGAAATTCTCTTCTTCGATGTTCAGTTTTTTGGCGGACAATCTTGGGACGAGCCGGATGCATCGCAGGTTCTGAATCCAGAAAACCTCTATCCCAACCAGCCGAATGCCATTTATTATCAGTCGGGTAATAACAACCCCAACCCCAATGCTTATGAATCTAATGTTCATAATACGGCTGCATATATCTCCAACGAGTTTTCGCCACTTAAAGATTTAAAAACTATACTTGGGGTTCGGATGGAGAATTTCGTGCAACGTCATACCGGTCGCGATCAGAGTTATGCCAGTGGAGACACCCGAAACGGACGAAACCTTGATAACGATAAGGTGTTGGAATCACTTGATTTCTTCCCCTCAGTCAACCTGATTTATGCCCTTTCGGAGAAACAAAATCTGCGTGCTGCTTATTCGCGTACCATTGCACGTCCATCGTTTAAAGAGTTGTCCTTTGCCCAGATTCTCGATCCCATCAGTAACCGGATTTTTAACGGTAGCTTGTTTTCCTATTCCGATTGGGACGGAAATCTGGTGGAAACCCGGATTGACAATATGGATCTGCGGTGGGAATTGTTTGGCGATCGTGCACAGAATGTTTCGGCAAGTGTGTTCTACAAGCAGTTTGATAAACCTATCGAATTGGTACGTATTCCGGAACAGCAAACCAGTACCGAATATCAGCCGAGAAATGTTGGAGATGGGCAACTATATGGTTTTGAATTTGAGTTTAGCAAGAACCTTGACTTTGTGTCACCTGTGTTGAAGTATTTTAATATCAACAGTAATGTGACCCTGGTGAAATCGGAAATTGAAATGACTGATGCGGAGTATAATTCGCGAAAGACTTACGAAAAAGTGGGACAGACCATTGATGATACACGTGAAATGGCAGGTCAGTCGCCTTATGTTATTAATGCCGGGTTTACCTACAATAATTATGAGTCGGGTCTGGCTGCTGGCTTGTTTTACAATGTGAAAGGAGAGACACTCTCAATCGTTGGCGCCGGCTTGTTTCCTGATATTTATATAGAACCTTTTCATAGCTTGAATTTCAGTGTTAACAAAAAATTCGGGGCAGACCAGAATACTAAAGTTGATTTTAAGGTATCCAATGTTTTGAACCAAAGGCAGGAAAGCTATTATCAATCTTACAAAGCAGAAAACCAGGTTTACAATATCTTTAATCCCGGCCGTACTTTTAGTGTTGGTCTGAGTTATGATTTTTAGACAGATTTAAGGTTACAGCATACCGTCATCCGTTTGTTGAAGTCGGGGGAGGCCTGCCGGAGAAATTCGGGGGCCTCTCCTTTTTTTTCAGCCTTTCTGTCTGGTCTGCGGCCTTCGGGCCGGGGCTTCCGGATCTTGCTGCCTGAGTCTTCCAGGCTTGTCCGCCTGATTCCATGCGGTCCGTCCGCCTGACACGCCAGGCCTGGCAGCCTGGCACCCTGGCACCCCAGGCCTGGCAACCTGAGTTAAGATATGGCGCCCCTTTGGGGCTTGGGGGCTAGTCCCAGACGTAGCGTTCGTCGTATTCTATGTGATGTTCTTCCAGAAGCTGACGGTATTCAATTTTGAAGCTTCTTTTTTTATGGTGCTCTTCCTGATTCAGAATGTATCTTTTGACGATTTCCACTCCGTATTGATTTACAGAGAATGCTCCGTATCCGTTTTGCCAGTAGAAATTCCGGTATTTTAGTCCTTTGGTTTTTATCCAGCCTGATGAATGACTTTTGAGCTCCTCCAGCAATTTCATCAGTGGAATTTTTCTTGATAGCATGCACAGCACATGAATATGGTTGGTATATCCGCCAATCTGAATTGGCCAGGACTCCAGGTTTTTGCAAATGCCGGCCAGATAGGCATATAACTCTCCGGAGATATTTTTGTTGATGAGGTGAGCTCGTCCTTTTGTGCTAAAGATGATGTGAACGTAGTTTTTTACTAATGATTGTGGCATAATTTCAGGTTTTTTAGCCCTGAACGGGTTAGTGGTTTATGCCCCAGGTCTGGTGGCCGGGAGTATATTCTTCATTTTCAGAAGTGGGTGATTTTCTACTTCTTTTGGGTGGAAACCGGTATAAAAGTTTGTATGGCAGAGCTCTCTTATCTTAAAAGCAGTTTTGCTCTTACCGGAAAATGGTCCGAAATGAAAAGACTGTCCCTTCTTACCTCATCTACTGTATGTTCTTTAACTTCAAAGGCGTCATTCACAAAAATGAAATCGATGCGGGTTCCCTGGTATCCGGGGGTAAAAGCATTGTAAGTGATGTCGCCATTTGTTTTGGATTTTGCAATCTCTTCAGCGTTAACGAGCTGCATCTTTTCATTGTCTCTTTTGATGATCTGTTTATAGGGGGCACTTCCTGCAGGGGTGTTGAAATCACCAGTGAGAATTACAGGTTTCTTTCCGGCAATGCGTTTTATTTCCTGAAGCAGCATTCTGGCACTTTGAATGCGGGCCTCTTCACTGATGTGGCTGAAATGTGTGTTGAAGAAAAAGAGTGTTTTTCCGCTTTCTCTGTTTGCTAGTTCAGTCCAGGTGACAATTCTGGGATAGTGCGTTCCCCAGCTCATGCTTCCCGGGTTATCAGGTGTTTCTGAGAGCCAGAAGTGTCCCGAGTGTTCAAGAGAAAACTTTTCCCTGTCGAAGAAGACGGGACAGGCTTCCCCCTTGTTTTCCCCATCTTCTCTTCCTGCTGCTACATAATCGTAGTCTTGCAACATGGTTTTCAGATCATCTAACTGATTGGGAAGAACCTCCTGCATCCCGATAATGGCAGGTTGTTTTTCCTTCAGGTAGGCTTTCACGAGAGGTATTCGGTATTTCCACTGGTTGATTCCGTCACCTGGATGATCCAGACGAATATTGAAAGAAATGACTTCCAGGGTGGTTGAATTGGGCGTGCAGGCTGCCAGCAGAAGCACAGTCACCATTGCTGAGGTTAGAAGAGTTTTCATTTTCATTAGTCATTTTTTTGGGTTGTTTTCAGGGTCTGTTTTCAGGGTCCTTTCGGTCTGCCTGCTGAGGTCTTTCAGGCTTCATGCTCAGGCCTTACGGCCTTCATGCTCAGGCCTTTCAGCCTGAGTTAAAGATATTTCGCCCCTTTGGGGCTTGGGGGGTTAGGGGGTTTGCCATTTTTTGGTTTCTGCAGATTTCCGGACGGCATCAATTACTTTCATGTTGTTGATGGCATCCTGGGGCGAAACGGGAAGTTGCTTGTTGTTGATTACAGCATCTGCGAAAGCGTCAAACATAAGTCCGTAAGCGTTGGAAGGAGCAAACTCAATGATGCGGGTTCCCATCCCATCCGTAACGGTCATTTGAGCGGGGACATCTACATAAGTATTAAATGGAATATGGATGGTAATGCTTCCGCCATTGGTAACAATGTCCACTTTTTGAAACGCCTGAGCTGCCGTAGATACCGTGAATGTTGCTCGGGGCCCTCCAAAATCCATAATGGCTGAGGAGTGCATATCTGTGCCAAAATCGGGATGGGCCGTTTGGAGTGACATAACCTGGCTGGGTTCTTCCCCCATAATAAACCGCGGAACCGAGATGGCATAACAGCCGATATCCATTAGTGCACCTCCGCCATACTCTGGGATGTTTCGAATATTGGTGGGTGAAGGGTTGTTGTACGAAAAGGCGGTGTGAATGTATTGGACATCCCCTATTTGTTGGGTTCTGATGATATCGCGTGCATATTTCCACATGGGGTGAAACATATACATAAATCCTTCCATCAGGAGAATGCCGGCCTCTTGTGCTTTTTCTGTTATTTTTTGTGCTTCAGCGGCATTCATTCCCAATGGTTTTTCGCACAATACCGGCTTCCCTGCTTCAATGCATTTTTCCACCCATTCTTTGTGCATATGGTTGGGCAACGGAATATAAACCATGTCCACATCGGCGTCGTTCAGAACCGCCTGGTAGGAACCATACCATAAGGGGATGTTAAAATCACGTGCCATTGACTCTGCTTTCTTAATGTTGCGGGAACCGATGGCATAGGATTCGCAATACTCTGTGTCCTGCAACGGTAAAACAATGCGTTTGAGGTAATGGTTGGAGGTTCCAAGTATTCCTATTTTTAGCTTTTTCATGGTTGAAAATGTTTTATGTAAAGTTTAATTTTTAGCTATTCCTGACTGATAAGGGTATCGGGGAAGGAAAGGGGCACTTTTAAATGCAAAACTTATTGAATTAACATCCCGATTGCAAAAAATGTTGCTGCTTAACCACCCCAATGAAAGCGTGCGAAAGAACCAAGTTACTAAAGAATTTTGAGCGGGAAAAATATTGGTCGGTGGCTGCAAAGAATGTTTGGGGTTAGAGGAGAGTAAGAGAGTAGGAAAATAGGCAAGTAGGAGATTAGGAGCAAGGTGAATAGGGGATTAGGCGATTTGGAGAATATATGTTTGGGTTTATTACAAAACAGACTTGGTACCCCGGCTTAAAGCTGGCGGATTGGAGTCCGCCACACCTGGTTGCTTTTTGCATTCCCTCCTAATTGGGCTACTTTTATCTGATTAAGGGAGGTAGGACCCTTAAAATGTGTCCTTTATAATGTTTTTTTGTTGGGTTCGCGGGTAAGTCTGGGTCTGGAGACCTTACTTTTGGCTACTAAATAAGACCTCTTGCCTGGAAAACTCTCTACTCACAAATCACAGCATTATTGGGCGATATCCCTTAATAAGTTATAAATTTGAAAAATCTGAAGTTATTCTTTCAATTTACCCATGAAGTTTTGTTTTATGGATGTTAAAATCAACAACAACCCAAAGACCAACAATCGTTTTTGGTATGCTCTTGATAACGCCGCAAAGATATTTCCGGCCATTATTACAAGGGAGGTAACTTCTGTGATTCGTATTTCGACTAAACTGATGGAACCCGTCCAAGTCGAAGCTTTTCGAAAAGCGGTGTTGGTAGTAGAGAAGCGGTTTCCATATTATCTGGTACAACTCCGCAAAGGGTTTTTCTGGTATTACCTGGAGCATTTGCCGCATCATATCACGATCGAAACTGATGACAAAGAATGTTGTCGGAAGTTTGAAAAAGGTGATTTGCTACTTAGATTTCTTATATGGGAAAAGAGCATTAGTCTGGAAGTTTCTCATATTCTTACCGATGGCGGTGGGGCTTTTGAGTTTCTCCGTACTGTTCTGATTCTCTATTTTAAAGAGTGTGGAGTGGCAATTCCTGAAGATTTTTCATATAAAAAGCCACAGGAGAAATGGTCAGAAGAGGAGTTTGAGGATGCCTACAAACGTTATTTTAAAGAGGAAGTTCCGCCCCTGGTAAGGAAGTCAAAGGCCTTTCATCTTCCTTTTTCGCTAAATGCTTCTCCACGGTTTCATCGTACTATTGTTAATGTATCAATGAGGGACATTAAGCGTGTGGCCAAAGCAAACCGGGTAAGTCTAACGGTTTACCTGGCTGCGGTTTATTTATATATCCTTCAGGATGTATTTGAGCATCTGAACCCAATTTCCAAACTAAAGATGTCGAAAATTCTTCGTGTTCAGGTGCCAGTTAATTTAAGAAATATATTTTCCTCCCAGACGATGCGAAATTTCTCCTTGTTTGTTATGCCAGAGATAGACCTTCGGTTGGGCCATTATTCTTTCGAAGAGATTCTTCGTTCGGTGTATCATCAGATGGAGTTGGAGACAGAGGAGAAGTTGATTAATAAAAACATATCACGAAATGTGGGAAGCGAGAAGAAGATATACGTTCGCAGCATTCCGCTTTTCGTCAAAAGCTTAATTCTAAAGGCCAAGTTTAACTCGCTTGGTACGAGTCAGTTTAGTGGTGTGGTGACGAATCTGGGGAGGGTAGATTTGCCTCCTGAAGTAGCAGATAAGATTGACTATTTTGTGCTGACCGCTCCACCACCCAACAAAATGTTAAAAATTAGCTGTGCAGTTGTGGGATTTAATGAGCGACTCACACTTTGTTTTGGAAGTGTTACCAAATCCCATGAATTTGAAGAACGTTTTGTGCGGTTTTTGAATGAGAATAAAATTTTTGCTGAATCTGAGGAATCAAATCAGATTAATTCGTGAATCTTGATATTATAAATCAATGGAGTATTGTCCAAATTGCGGAGTAGCGCTCGATGAAAATGCGAATTTCTGTTCTTTGTGCGGAGAACCTTTACTGGAGCGGAATGAAGCCAATCTTGCCTTTATTGAAACACGACGACAACAAAGAGAAGACAAGCTTCTGACAGAATATCAGAAACTATCGGGTTTTCAGAAGAGGAAATTATTCCTGCGGATTTCGGCCATGATACTGTTGTCCGGTATTTTTATTACGCTGATTATTGATTTTGTGGCTAACGGAGGTTTAACCTGGTCTCGTTATCCGGTCACGGTGGGGCTTGTCCTGCTTTTGAATATCACTATGGGAACTTTTTGGTTTCGCAAAGAAATACTTTGGGGAGGAGTGAGTTTTCTTTCATCAGGCGTTTTGCTCGTTCTTTTGGATATTTATTCCGGAAATTCGGGATGGGGAATGCAACTGGGGATTCCATTGCTCCTGGCGGCTTATGCTACTGTGCTGATGCTCATCAGACTGGTTCGCCGGGCCCGGCAGAAAGGGCTCAATGTTATTGCTTATGCTCTGCTTACGACTGGAATCCTAAGCGTGTGTATCGAAGGCATTATTAACCTCTACAAAAATGATGTGCTTCGCTTTGAATGGAGTCTTATTGTAATGGCATCTGCAATTATTACCTCCTCACTTTTGCTTTATGTGCATTATCGACTGAAAAAGGTGACTGATTTGAAGCGGTTTTTCCACATTTAAAAAATGGACCAGAGTTCGTTCCACAGATTGCGTTCCAGAACCAGATAGAGAAACAGCCCACCCAGCCATCCGTGTAGGAGTCCCAGAGCCAATAAGTTTCTCCATCTCAACCAGGCAATGATAAACACTACTTCCATGGCAAAAGTAAAGACCATGAGCGGCCAGTATGGATAGTGGGCCATGGCAAATAGAAAGGAAACAAAAATTATTACCTGGTTTTTTTTGAGTTTCAAACTTGAGATAGACCTCAGATTTCCGGCAATTATGGAAATCATTAAAAATTGCTGAATCAGTCCCCAAAACGGATAGAGTGCCAGAACCGGAATAAGGTTCCATGTCAGGGGAGAAGAGTTGGTTTGGGAAAGAATAATGCCAGGGATTATAAGAAAAGCAAGAGGGATTCCAAAAAGGAAAGTTTTTTTAAAACCTGATTTATGAAAACCCCAGTCCTGCAGGATTTGTTTATCGGTCTGATATCTTTTCAGAATATATATCATCCAAAACAGACAAGCGCTCACAATATAAAAAACCCGCAACTCCAGCCAGTCCATTAAAATGTACTTTAATGCACCAGTGATAAAAACTGCAAAGATTTCGAACCATTTTCTCCTGTCAGGTGCTGACGGTTTTTTTCCTGTTTTAGACAAAGAAATGGATGGCTTAGACATAGAATGAATGCTATTTGACTTTGATAATGTAGGGGAAATGAAGATGTTACCCTCAGAAGCCAAAGATAATTAGATTTTTGGATGGAAAGGGATTTAGAGCAGGATTGTTTTGCAAACAAAAAAGCCACTCACAGAACAACGTCTGTAAGTGGCTTAATATCAATGTGGGCCCAGTAGGGCTTGAACCTACGACTCCCTGATTATGAGTCAGGTGCTCTAACCAGCTGAGCTATGGGCCCGGCAATAAGGCTTGTTTTCTGCCTGAGCGGATGCAAAAATACAAAACCACAGGGAATATTCAAACATAAAAACTACAAATAAAAGAGACAAATTAGATTTATCCCTCAGGCTTTTTTAATTTTGGGCCTGCAAACTGGATTTATATGGCGATAAAGAATATAATATTTGATTTGGGAAATGTACTCATACCTCTTGAGAAGGAGGCAGCAAAGGCAGCATTCAATGAATTACTGGCAGAAGACCAGAAACACACCGATATTTTTTCTTTCAAAACCCTGGATGCGTTTATTGATTATGAAATTGGGAAAATTTCCTCTGAACAGTTTTTGGAAAGTATCCGGATTTTTTTTCGACCAGATGTATTGAATAGTGAAATCGTGAACGCCTGGAATAAAATAATTGGTGATTTCCCGGTTGAGAATGTGGCGATGTTAAAGAATTTGGGGCAGCAATACCGGCTTTTTGTGCTTAGCAATACCAACGAAATACATGCCAACAAATATGAAAAAGAGGTACCCGGTGTAGAACATCTCGGAGACCTCTTTGAAAAGCTTTATTATTCACATATTATGGGGCTTCGGAAACCTCAGCCCGAAATATACGAACAAGTTTTGATAGAAAACCTGTTAAATCCTGCTGAAACTTTGTTTGCCGATGATCTTGCCGAAAACATCGAATCGGCAGGTAAGCTGGGCGTTCAAACGCTTCATGTAACCCCTGGGTTGGATTTGCCCGGATGGTTTAGTGGATTTAACAGAAAATAATTTTGTGTTATTTTTTTACCAACACCCAGACATCTTCTTTGCCTGGTTGGGTACGTTCCTGTTGCATTTTATTGATGGCTTCCTTTCTGTTTGAAAAGCCCATGTAAGAAACTTTGTAAAAGTCGCTGTTTTCGCCCCAGTTGCGTATAATTACTTCCGATTTGAATCCCTGGCCGGTCAACTCTTTTTTAAATGATTCTGCATTGTTCTGGTTTGAGAAACTACCTGCGATGAGGAAATACTTGTCAGGTTCCTGGGGCACAGGTTTTGGTTCGGGTTTTGGTTCCTCAACCTTTTGTGCAATGGTATCGGGCTTTGGTGCAGGTGCTACTTTATTTACAGGCTCTTTTCGAGGGGGCTCTTTTTTGTCCTTACAGGCCACTCCTATTACCAGTAATGCTGTAGCCAATAAAAAAATCTTCTTCATAGTTGTGAAATTAGTTTGCTTAAAAGGCTCAAATCAGGCTTTAAGAGTGCAATTTAAATATAAAGTTACAAATAAAGCTATTAATTGACCAAATTTGCAAAAAAATCAATCCACAAATTTGTATCCAACGCCTTTAATGGTTTGGATATGGTCTTGTCCTATTTTTTCACGTAATTTTCTTATGTGAACATCAATGGTGCGGTCTCCTACTATAATGTTATCTCCCCAAACCGATGTGTAGATTTCATCCCGGGTAAAGACCCGGTCGGGTTTGGCGGCAAGTAGGAGAAGCAATTCGAACTCTTTTTTAGGTAGTGATAGTTTCTGGTCGCCGGAGGTCACCATATATTTTTCACGGTCAATGACCAAATCGCCTACTGTAATTTTGTTGCCTTCTTTTGGCTCTTCTTCCTGAGAGGCATTCGAATAACGTTTAAGAAGTGCCTTGACTCGCGATATCAGTACTTTGGGTTTGATGGGTTTGGTGATGTAGTCGTCGGCTCCTGCATCAAACCCTGCGATCTGGGAATAGTCCTCGCCACGGGCAGTCAGGAAAACGACCAACGTGTTTTTTAGTGCAGGGACTTTCCGCAGTTCCTCGCAGGTTTCAATGCCATCCATTCCCGGCATCATTACATCCAGTACAATTAAATGAGGATTTTCTGCCTGGGCTATCTTTAAACCGTCCTGCCCGTTGTTGGCTGTGAGTACGGTAAATCCTTCTTTTTTCAGGTTGTATCCGATAAACTCCAGTATGTCAGGCTCATCGTCCACCAGCAGGATTTTGTAATTCGATGTTTCGTTCATGGTTATTGATTCGTTAGGTTACGTCAATATTCGGGATAAATTTTAAAATCTTGTTTATTTTCATTATTCCTCAAAAATGGAGAGTTAATTGCTCTTGTCCTTTCAGGGCTCTGTTTCTTTCTGTGCCATCAAGGGATTCACCCTGGGCTGTGGCTCCAAGATTTTCGGCCTGGATTATAGTTGGTGAGCTAATCCCTGCCCCTATCTCCATGCTCTATGCCTTCTCCAGTGTAAAAGTAAACGACGTTCCTTTACCCGGGGTGCTATTCACATTAATGGTTTGTTTATGTGCTTCAATAATATGTTTTACAATGGCAAGTCCCAGGCCTGTTCCACCTTGTTCGCGCGACCGGCTTTTGTCGGCTCTGTAAAACCGTTCAAAAACACGTGGCAGGTCTCGTTCCGAGATGCCGATTCCATTGTCGCGCACTTCCACAAGCACAAGATTATCCATGTCATAAAAACTAACGGTGGTCTGGCCTCCCTCTTTTCCGTAATTGATGGAATTAACAATTAAGTTGCTGACTACCTGAAACATCCGGGGTTTGTCACCTTTTACCAATGTGTTTTTGTCGGCGCTTCGGCCAAATTTTAATTTTATATTACGCTTGTCGGCTCGTACTTCCTGTAAATCAAATGCCTCGGCCACCAGTTGATAAATGTTAAATTTGGAAATATTCAGTTCCAGCTCGCCCGATTCCAGTTTCGAAATAGCTTCCAGGTCTTCAATAATTGAGATCATACGGTCGATGCTTCTTTCCGTTCGCTCCAGATACAGCATATTGATTCCGGGGTCGTCGATGCCACCTTCCAAAAGTGTAAGAATATACCCCTGGATGTTAAAAATCGGGGTTTTTAATTCGTGCGACACATTGCCAAGAAACTCTCGGCGGTATTTTTCCAGTTGCCGCAGTTGTTGAATTTCCATGGTTTTACCCTTCATCCATTCGGCCACTTCACGGTTAACCTGCGAGAAAATGTCGTTTTCGTTGGCGGAATTTTCTTTTATTCCGGGTTTGAAGTTGTGAATAGATTTGTAGATGGGTTTTATTTTGGCATAGATAAAAAGGCTGATGAAGTAGTTTACAGCCGAAAAGGCAATTCCAGTAAAAAGCGGGATCGTAATCAGCAGGGAGATTGCCAGGTTGGGGCTGAAATTGTTAATCAGAAAAAAAAGCAAAGCAAGAACCAGGAAAGTAATGGTTATGTACCCAACGATTCTTTGTGGTGCGATAGACTTCATAAGCATTTAATTGGACAATGATATTAAGTCTTATGGAACTTGCGCGACTTTTTTCTCATTGCAAACAAGTTGTTACTTCTGTGTGCTGGACAAATTTATATGAAAAAGACCAGTAGCCGTCAAATTAAATAGGTTAATTGGCATGTTAATTTACTGTTAAGTAGGGTGAGGTGCTGTAAACATTAAAATTAACCTTAAATTTGAGAAAAATGAATCTGGAAACCTAACAAAAAATTAATATTCGGGTCTGAAAAGAACCATCTTTGGGGACTATTTTTGTTGCCAAAACATACAGGAATATGACACTTGTCTGGACTATTGCCGTTGTACTCTCGCTGTTGGCCGTTGTTGACCTGATAGTGGGCGTTTCGAATGATGCTGTAAACTTTCTAAACTCCGCCATCGGAAGCAAGGTGGCTTCACGTCGCACCATTTTCTGGATTGCCGGCATGGGGATCTTGTTGGGAACGTTTTTCTCGGCGGGTATGATGGAGGTTGCCCGCAAAGGCGTCATTTATCCTCAGAACTTCTTTCTCACGGAACTGATGATTATTTTTCTGGCCGTGATGATTGTAGATATTCTTCTGATTGACAGTTACAATACTCTTGGTTTCCCTACGTCCACTACCATTGCTGTTGTTTTTGAGCTGACAGGTGCAGCACTTGCCATTGCTTTTGTTAAGACCAGTGGGTCACTATCGGGCGAGTCGGTTCTTTCAGACTATATTAATACAGGAAGAGTTTTTCTTTTGTTTTCGGGAATATTGGTTTCTATACTTTTTGCATTTTTGGCAGGAGCGATTGTCCAGTTTATTTCACGCGTTGTTTTTTCTTTCAGATATCACGGACGCTTTAGGCTCTTGTTCGCACTGTTTGGTTCTTTGTCTGTTTCCGGAATTCTTTTTTTGATTTTAAAAAAGGGTATAGATGCCTCGTCTCTGTGGGAATATCCGCTGATTTTGTGGTCGGGAGCGCATCCGTTCTTTTCTTTTCTGATGATTTTTGCCGGCACTTTCTTCCTTCTGTATCTGCTGGGGCTGTTATTTCAGGTGGATATTCCGCGGGTGGTGGTTTTGTTTGGCACTTTTGCTTTGGCATTATCATTTGCAGCCAACGATCTTGTGAATTTTATCGGCGTTCCGCTTGCCGGGATAGAGAGTTTTCGAGCCTATCTTACTTCTGGTAGTATGGCTTCCCCGGATTCTTTTAACCTTGCTTTTTTGAGCGACGACTGGCTGAGAAATCATGGGTTTCAGGACTGGATTTATGCTGCATTTTTTCTGGGTTCTGGTATTGTCATGGTTCTGACTTTATTTTTTTCCAGAAAAGCGCGTTCTGTTACAGAGACGGAGGTTTATTTGGGTCGTCAACATTCCGGACAGGAACATTTTGAGCCCTCACAATTGTCGCGTACTCTGGTTCGTCAGTTTTTGAAAGTTTATAGTAAAGCTGACGTTTTGCTGCCCGCAGGAATTCATCAGTTTATTTCCAGACAATATAGGCGTAGTGACGACCAGAATACCGGGAAGCGTGTGGATGAGGTAATTTATTTTGATACATTAAGAGCATCGGTTAATCTTGTGGTAGCAAGTATTCTTATAAGTCTGGGAACCTATTGGGGATTTCCTTTGTCCACAACTTTTGTTGTTTTTATGGTTGCTATGGGAACATCATTGGCCGACCAGGCCTGGGGACGTGAAAGTGCGGTTTACCGCATCTCAGGTGTTTTGTCCATACTTGGCGGCTGGTTTATCACAGCATGTCTCGGATTTCTTGGGGCATTTGTCCTTACGTTATTGTTGTGGTGGGGAACCTGGGTCTCCATGATTGCAGCCCTTGTGTTTATGGTATTTTATCTCATTAAAAGTACCCGATATCACAGGAAGAAGCAGCTGGAGAAGCAGCAGTTCAAAGAGGAAATCAGCAATGAAATTGCCCAGAATATTGGGTGGATGCGTAATGCCGGGAGTGATACTGTGAGAAAAATGTTGCTCGAATCATCCAAAATATATCTTTTGCTGGTCCAGGGTTTGCTGGATGAAGATGAGCTGAAATTGTTGGAGGTAAAGGAAAAAACAGAAGGTCTTCGTGTTCGCGTAAAGGGGGCCAAAACAGAATTTTTCAGGGCGATGAGTAAAATGCCGGAGGAGTCTCAGGATCCGGGACAATTCTTTATTCAGGCTCTCGATTATCTTACCGAGCTCACAAATACGCTTCTGGCAATGGTGAACCCGGCCTACGACCATGTGAAGAATCAGCATAAAGGATTGGTGGAATACCAGCGTGAAGATCTTACGAACATCCTTGACGAGACCACCGCCTTTTTTAATTTTATGGTTCATCTGGAAAAGGACAAGAAATTTGCAATGTTACCCGAATTGGTGCAGCGGCAACAATCGCTCTTCTCGTTAATTGAAAACTATCGTCTGCACCATATCCGGCAAATCCGGTCAGGAAAGGGAAAGACGCGTATCAATATTATTTATATGGAGCTTTTGGGCGAAACACGCAATCTGGTTACTTATTCGGTTAATCTGGTAAAATCGTTGAAAAGCTTTTTTGAATAGTTTCGCGCCTGGAACCATATCCGACCCAATATTTTTCTCCTTGTTGCCAAATCAGATGTGTTATTCCTAAAAAAAATGGTAACTTTCTTTATTTAAAAGGGATTGCATGAGGTGATATTTTTATAATGTTCCTTTATATCCTTTGAGTTTTTCTCATATTTATAACTAAATTTCTTTACTATGGGACTTCTTTTATCCATTGTCATTGGTATTTTTGCCGGGTATCTTGGAAGTATTATTTTCAAAGGTTCCGGTCTGGGCTTAATCTGGAACCTGATTGTTGGTCTCATTGGAGGCGTGATAGGTGGTGCTTTATTTGAATTTCTTGGATTTCACGGACAGGGCATTATCTGGCAACTGATTGCAGCTACGGTAGGTGCCATTATTCTTTTGTGGATTGCTTCAGTGTTAAGGAGGAAATAATCTTCTCCGCGATAAAATGAATGATGTCCGGTTGATTACCATAAAAGACCGGGTTGATCCGGTTCACTGATGTTGAGAAATCAACCTGACATCATTATTTTTGCTCAAAAATTCTCTTTTATGATTTTGGATGGACTTCTTGTTGCCTTGCTTTTGTTGTGTGTGATTCTTCTCATTGTGCTGATATTGCGAACGGGTCAAAATAATAATATTGATTTTCAGAATTCCATCCGGCAGGTAATGAAAGAAGAGCTTAGGGACAATCGTTCTGAACTCAGTAATGGTCTGGGGCAAAACCGTCAGGAGCTTTCTCACAATCTTGAACGATTAACGGTCACGTTGCAGGAGCAACTTTCTAAAATGCTGGAAGGGATGAACACCAATGCCTTTTCCAACCGGCAGGAATTGGCTCAATCTCTCAAAAGTTTTGGCGAGTCGTTTACGCTAAATGTGACAGAGTTTAAAAACTTGCAAAAGCAACGCTTTGACGACATGGCCCGCAAGCAGGACGACCTGGTTAAATCGACCGAAAACAGGCTCGAAAAGATGCGGGAAACCGTAGATGAAAAACTCCACAAAACTCTGGAAGAGAGGCTTGGACAATCGTTTAAATTGGTTACTGAACGGCTCGAAGCAGTGCGTGAAGGGTTGGGCGAAATGAAAAACATGGCCGGCGAGGTTGGGGATCTTAAGCGGGTACTCAGCAACGTGAAAACGCGCGGAGTGCTTGGGGAAATTCAACTGGGCAACATTCTTGAGCAAATAATGGCTCCCGAACAATACGAAAAGAACGTAAAAACAAAACGCGATTCCTCAGGGCATGTGGAATATGCCATAAAACTGCCAGGCCAGGGAAGCAACGGGGAAGCGGTCTATATGCCTGTTGATGCTAAATTTCCCCAGGAAGATTATGCCAGACTTCAGGAAGCGTTGGACAAAGGTGATGCTGAGGGCATGGCTCTGGCTACTAAACAACTGGTTGCTGCGATTAAAAAATCTGCTTCAGACATCCGCGATAAATATCTGGACCCACCCCATACCACTGATTTTGGAATATTGTTTCTCCCGGTGGAGGGGCTATATGCCGAGGTGGTTCGGCAACCTGATTTGGTTGCGGTTCTCCAGCGGGATTTTAAAGTGATTGTTACCGGTCCAACCACACTTGCGGCCATGCTGAACAGTCTGCAGATGGGCTTCAGAACCCTGGCTATCCAAAAACGCAGCAGCGAGGTTTGGGAAATCCTGGGAGCTGTAAAGACACAGTTTGGGGAATTCGGCAAAGTGTTACGGAAAGCCCAGGAAAAAATTAATCAGGCCAACAACGAAATCGAAACCCTGATAACTACCCGGACTAATGTCATGATGCGCAAGCTTAGAAAGGTTCAGGAGTTACCTGCCGAAAAGAGTAAGGAATTGATGGAGACACTTGAAGAAAAAGAAGAAGAAACAATTTAACTGAAGAAAGATATTTTGGTTCTTCCTGGGCAATTCCTAACAATGAATATTTAATTTAATGGTAGAACAAGCCATCTTATCCACCCCCACATTGGTAAAAACAGTTTATTGCGAGTGAAAATTAATAACGGAAGATTAAATGTTTTTATGGTCTTAAGATAAATATGTTATGCCTAATCTCCTCCGAAAATACCTCTCCGGTCTTTCGGCTCTTGTTTTTCCGGAAATCTGCAAAGGCTGTGGCGAATCGCTTGTTTCTGGTCGCACAGCTTTATGCCGGAAGTGTGAGTCAGAGATGCCCCGTACGTTTTTCGAGAAAGTGTCCGGCAACCTGGTGGAACAGATGTTCTGGGGTAGGGCAAGAGTGGAGTTTGCATTCTCTCTGTTTTTCTATCGCAAAGGCGAACTTCTTCAGCAACTCATTCATCAGCTTAAATACAAAAGAGACATAAGGGCAGGTACTTACCTGGGGCAAATGACTGGTCGGGTTTTGCTGAAGGAGGAGCTGGCCGGGAAGTTTGACTGCATCATTCCGGTGCCCTTACACCCCCAAAAGCAACGACTCCGGGGATATAATCAAAGTGACATTATAGCTGATGGAATCAGTGAAATCACTAAAGTCCCGGTCAACAAAGAATCTGTAATCAGAACTGTGCATTCTGCAAGTCAGACCCGCAGAGGGAGATACGAGAGGTGGCAAAATGTGGAGGGAATTTTTAAAGTTGTCCATCCCCATCTTTTCCATAACCAGCATTTGCTGATTCTTGACGATGTAGTTACCACAGGTGCCACCATCGAAGCTCTTTGCGCTGCATTTTCTGAAGTGGAAAATGTCAGATTTTCGGTATTGACCATTGGCATTGCCGTCGGATGAATTAAAAAGCTTCTAATAATTCAACGCCTTACCCGTGGCAGCCAGAAAAATATCCAGCGATCGTAATTTTTCCTTTATGGCAATGAGCTTGTCCAGCCTGATAAATCCGATTCGGTAGTGATACCGTGGACCGTGGTATTCTTCAGATACCGATTTGAACTCAAAGTTCTCAAGCACTTCGGGATTGCTGTACCTCAGATAGACTTCGATGGCACCCTCTTTGAAATACTTGAATCCTTCGAAATAGTTCGCCTTCTTATATTCGTAACGGTAATGATGTGCAAGGGCTGTAATATCTGATAATACCGCTGACCCGGTAGGATGACCCCCGGCTCCTTTGCCAAACATAAACTGTTTGTCGTAGGCCACTCCTTTTATTACCACCCCGTTGAATTCATCTTCCACATTGTAGATGTATTTGTCGCGGGTTACAAAACGGGGCAAAACAAACAGGGCTATTTTTTTGTCGCGCAAACGTTCCACCTGACCCACGAGTTTAATTTTGTAATCCTTCTCACGGGCGTAATTGATGTCAAACTCCGAAATATTTGATATGCCGTAGTTTAGAACCTCATCAGGCGATACCACCACACCAAAACTGTGCATGGTAAGAATTATCAGTTTGAAAAGCGAATCGAAGCCGTCCACATCAAAGGTGGGGTTGGATTCGGCAAAACCCAGCTCCTGGGCTTTTTTCAGGGCATTGGGATAGCTTTCATTATTATCAAAAATTTTGGAAAGAATGTAGTTGGATGAGCCGTTGAGGATTCCGGTTACGGAGAGCAGCAGGTCGTTGTCGTAATACTCCTCAAGGTTGCGTATGACCGGAATACTGCCGCACGCAGATGCCTCGTACAGCAGGGATACATTGTTTTCTTTGGCGAGAGAGACCATTTCGCTGAGGTTTTCGGCAAGCATTTTTTTATTGGCCGACACCACATTTTTCCCGTTTTGCAGCGCCTTTTTGACAATAAAATAGGCATCATCCGCATTGTCAATTAATTCTACAATGGTGTTGATGCCTTCGTCATTGAGGATTTTATCAGGTTCGTAACAAAACATTTCGTCCGGAAGCGACCGCATAACGTGTCGTTTTACACAGATTCTTTTTACTTTGGCGTCCAGTGCCGGGCTTTTAGCCAATACGTCGTAGAGACCCTGACCGACAACACCAAATCCAAAAAGACCGATATTTAATTTTTGCCGTGACATTTTCTTTAGTTTTTGTGGAAGTGAATGATTTTCAGATGAAAAGGTTCTGATGCCGGAATTGTTTCTCCGAACATCAGAACCAGTAAAGTTATGACCAAAGATACGGACTACTTACCAACTTTTTCAAAAGCTGAAGATAAGTCAGCTTTGATGTCGTCGATGTGTTCAATACCCGCCGACACTCTCAAAAGACCGGGTTCTATTCCCGCGGCTTTCTGCTCTTCAGTCGACAACTGTTCGTGGGTGGTAGAACTTGGGTGGATGATAAGTGTTTTGGCATCCCCCACATTGGCCAGATGACTAATGAGCGACAGGTTGTTGATGAACTGATCTGCTGTTTCGGGGCCTCCTTTTATTTTGAAACTGAATACCCCACCAAATCCGCGCTTCAGATATTTCTTTGCCAGGTCGTGATAAGGACTTGATTTCAAACCGGGATAGTTGACGTATTCAACCTGCGGATGTTTCTCAAGCCATTGTGCCAGTTCAAGGGCGTTTTCTACAGTTCTGTCTAACCTGAGTGATAGAGTTTCCAGGCCTTGCAGCAATAAGAAAGCATTGAACGGGCTTAAGGCAGGGCCAAAGTCGCGAAGACCTTCCACACGGGCACGAATGGCAAATGCAATGTTTCCAAACGGTCCGTCAGCACCAAATACTTCCCAGAATTTTAAGCCGTGATAGCCTTCTGAAGGTTCGGTGAAAGATGGGAACTTACCATTGCCCCAGTTGAAGTTTCCACCGTCTACAATGACGCCCCCGATAGAGGTTCCATGGCCACCAATCCATTTGGTTGCCGACTCTACCACCACGTTTGCACCATGCTCCAACGGACGGAACAGGTAACCGCCTGCTCCAAACGTGTTGTCAACAACCAGCGGAATGCCGTGTTTGGCAGCAATCTCACCAAGTTTCTCAAAATCAGGAATGTTAAATCTCGGGTTTCCAATGGTTTCTACATAAAGCGCTTTAGTGTTTTCGTCTATTTTGGACTCAAAATCCGCAGGGTCATCGCTTTCCACAAATTTTACCTGGATGCCCAGACGTTTGAACTGAACCTTAAACTGGTTGTAAGTACCGCCATAAAGATTTGGGGTGGCTACAAAGTTATCCCCGGCTTCCAGAAAGTTGGTAATGGCAATGAACTGGGCTGCCTGACCCGACCCAACGGCCACAGCAGCAACTCCGCCTTCCAGGGCGGCAATGCGTTTTTCAAACACATCGGTCGTGGGGTTCATAATGCGCGTGTAGATATTTCCAAATTCCTTCAGCCCAAAGAGATTGGCTGCATGTTCCGAATTGTTAAATACATACGAGGTGGTTTGGTAAATGGGCACTGCCCGCGAATTGGTGGTTGGATCCACTTCTTGTCCTGCATGAAGCTGCAGCGTTTCAAATTTAAAATCAGACATAGTTTTAAGAATTTATAGGTTAAATAAAAATAAAAAATTCCTGACCGGTTGCGTTGACGCACCGGTATCTGATTAATTTGAATTCAAATTTTATCGGAAAATGTTGGAAAGATACAGATATGATGCGTCAACAAGACTTATGCCATGAACATAGACATTCGTCCCATCATCATACCCGTTGTGGTAATGAAGGAAATTCCGCAGTTGATTGTTGCGGCAAAAGAAATAATATTTTCGATGTTTTGCTTCATTCAATAAATTATCTCTTTGCAAATATGGACAACTTTATCCACAATTCAAATAGTTAGAAGATTTTTTTTCATTTGTGCCCTAAGAAAATTCCTAAAATTTTTGTCTATGCCTGAATTTTAAGGGGATCCGTAATGTCAGAACTATGTTGGGGGCCTGGAATCGCTTCAGCCAAATCCCGTGAAGAAAATCAAAACATTTTTAGTTAAGAAATCCGAATCATTTGAGCGTAACGAGTTTTCGATTTTAGAAAAGCGAGGTGATTTTCAGGGGTTTGGTTGGGCGACGGCATTTCTCGTTTACTTCTTTTTATTGCTGTAGAATTGGAGCGAAGCATAAATCGTGAACTCCTAATAATCTTTTTCCTGTGAATAAAAGAAGTAAAAGTCCACGCAGTTTGAGCGCAAAAAAAGAAACATATATTTTCCCGGGACAATAGTGATTTTTTTATATCCGATACCAAAAAAAGCTGCTTAAAGATTGCTTTCCAGAAATCGGGATCGGCTATTTTGCTAGAAATGAACAGATTTTTGTAACAAACAAAACATCAACTATTATTATTTACTAACCGATGACCCAAGGAAAAAATAAAAAAAACGAATGATTTCTTTTTCGTCAACGTCAAAAGGATGAAAACAATAAAAAAACAGTATTATGAAAAAATTAGTATTCACTTTAGCTTTGGTAGCAGGATTTGCATTTGCAGCAAACAACGTAAATGCACAAACCAACTCTGATAATGATCAGAAACAGGATACCACACAAACCGTTCGGTCAGGTTTTGTTGACAATAACGGAGACGGAGTATGTGACAATTATGATGGCAAACGTGCCGGAAAAGGATTAGGCCCGGGCAATGGGCACGGACAAGGCCGTGGACACGGGAAAGGTCTCGGACGCCGGGGTAATGGTCAGGGCCGTGGTGGTAATGGAAATTATATTGATACCAATAACAATGGAACCTGTGACAATCAGGAAAATGGTACCGGACGTTTGCGTGATGGAAGTGGGAATGGCCGTGTAAACGCGCCCGCTGAATAACCATTGAAATTTTGTAATTTCGTTGGTGGAATGGTAAAGACATAAGTTTATGGGACGTGCCATCTCCACCAGCGAATTAACAATTACTGTAATATTTTACATGCAGACAAACCCGAAAGACAGTGATTTGGTACAACAGGCGCAAGATGGGCAAACAGAGGCCTTTTCTGTGCTGGTGGACAGATATCGTCAGAAGGTATTTCAAACCTGCATGGGTTTTTTGCACAATACCGATGATGCCGAGGACCTGACACAGGAGATATTCGTAAAGGCCTGGAATGCGCTAAAATCCTTTGACGGACGTGCTGCTTTTTCAACCTGGCTTTACCGGATAGCTGTGAATAAAGCCATTAATCAGACACGAAGGAATAAGCTGAGGTCATTTACCGGTATCAATGATGAGGTTACAGACTCTGGATTTGCCGACGATGATGCGGAAAGCAAACTGTTGCGCAGCGAACAACGTGCGCAAATAAAAAGTGCTGTGAATCGGTTAAAATCCAACCAAAAGAAGGCTTTTGTTTTGTTTTATTATCAGGAATTAAGTCTGATAGAAGTTGCAGAGATTTTGGAAATGTCACCGAAGGCCACAGAAAGTTTGATTTTTAGGTCCAGAAAGAAATTGCAGAAATTGTTGTCCCGGTAAAAATGAAGATGATGAAGTGTAAAGATTTTAACAGTCAGTTAGCGATGCTGCAGGATATGGGCGAGATTCCTGCTGAGATGCAGGAACACATGAAGCATTGCGATTCGTGCAATGAGGCTTTTGAGAAAACTCATCTGCTCTTTGATTTTGTGAAAGAAGAGAAAAGTCAAAAAGTTTCTCCTTTCGTCACAACAAGGATTATGGGGCAGATAGAACGCGTTGAGAAACCTTCATGGTTTACCCGGCCTGCGCTGGTGGTGGTTATGTCAATCGCTGTTTTGGTGCTGGGATTTTTTTCTGCAAGTCTTTTCTCCGCGCAGGAGTCTTCAAAACTGGCTGATTCAACCGAAATTATTGCCACGGACTATTTTTTCTCTGAGAATCCTGGATCACAATTAGAAGAAATCTGGCTTAATTCTTATTCCTATGAGTAAAAATCGGATTATAATTACAATTCTTATTCTGGCAGTCGCTTTTGTGGGGGGATGGGGTATTTACCGATGGTGGAACCCTGTTTCCGGTTCTTCATCAGTTGGTTTGAGTAATGAGCCTGTTTATCGGATTATTCCCGGGCAAACAAATGCAGGAGTTGGAGCCGGATTTAACCGCATGGTAAAAGTGCTTGATTTTTCGGAAGACCAAATAGCGATCTTTACCGGAATCGAACGCAAATACAGGCAACAGATGGAGTTGTACATGGCACAGCTCGACAGTATTGACCTGAATATTCTGGAAGAAGTTAAAAAGGCGAATCCCGATAGAGGGCGATTAGACTCGCTTTCTGCTACAGCCGGAGAAATTCAATATGCCCTGAAAAAGGCTACCTCAGACCACTTTTTGGAGGTTAAGAATATTTGTACCCCTGAACAAAAGCAACTTTTTAATGAGGTAATATCCGATATTGACCAGTACCGCAGGGGGCGTGGACCCGGAAGAGGACAAGGCCCCAGACACAATGGTCAAAGAAGAGGATGGAGGAATTCCAGATAAATATTTCCGGCAAATCGCTGAAATTCGGCAATTTGAATAACCTTCCCAATTTAAATACAATAGTCCGTTAAGAAAACCTAAACGCAGCGATGCGATGACGCAAAGGTTTGCAATTATCAACCCCTTTTTTAAGTTGTTTATTATTAAATACTTGCAAGGGCTTTGCGGAATATTGTAAATAGGGACAGACAGGGTGGACAATCCGGGGTAGGCAGGACAAATAAGCCGGGTTCCCATTGGGGGGCCGGCTTATTTGTCCTGATTCTTAACAGGAAACGAATGAGATGATGAATTTTATTCTTCCAACTCCTTACTCTCCTGCTTCCGAATGAGATTTCTGCACTCTGTTTCGTACCCTGATTGCCAGATTATACATCACAGGCACCATTATCAACGTCAGGAAAGTTGCCGTAGTAAGTCCAAAAATGACTGTCCAGGCCATAGGTCCCCAAAAATCCGCGTTATCGCCGCCAAAATAGATGTTGGGATCGAGGCGGGTGAATAGACCGGTGAAATCAAAGTTCATCCCGGTAGCCAGAGGCAACAACCCCAAGACAGTGGTTATAGCGGTCAGTAAAACCGGTCGCAAACGGGTTTTGCCGGCTTTTATCACTGTTTTAATTTCATCTTCTCTCGACAACCGCGCACTCCCGGATAAATTGAATTCCAGCTTCTTCTCTTTTCTTACGATGTCGATGTAGTCAATTAGCACAATCCCGTTATTGACCACAATTCCTGCCAGAGAGACAATCCCTACTCCGGTCATCAGAATAACGAAATCCATCTGAAAGGTTCCAAGCCCCATAAAAACACCAATGGTACTCAGAAATACAGTCGCCAGGATAATGGCCGGTTTGGCCACTGAGTTAAACTGGGTAATCAGAATCATCGCAATAAGAGCAACGGCAATCAGTAATGCTTTGATTAGGAAGTTGGATGTTTCTGCCTGGTCTTCCTGTTCTCCGGTCATTTCCCATCTGTAGCCGGGCGGTAACTCCTCGTTGGCCAGGATGTTTCTTATTTCGGCATTGATTTCATTGGCATTGAAACCCTCAACAATGTTTGACGAAAGCGTAACCACACGGGTGTTGTCATTTCTTTTTATATTCTCATAGGTGGATCCATAGCTGTAATCAGCTACAGCAGAAATGGGGATGTGATAACCCTGACCATCTTTTTCTATTTTCACCTTGAAATTCATTAACGATGTTACATCGTGGCGGAAACGGTCATCGAGACGTACCATGATGTCGTATTCGTCTTCACCATCTTTGTAGGTATCAGCTTTTACCCCGTAGAGTGCTGTGCGCAAGGCTCCAGCAACCATCTGAGTTGAAAGGCCCATTCGGCGCACTTTGTCACGGTCGATGTGAATCTCCATCTGGGGCTTGTTCATATTAATATCCATCTCCAGATTTTCAATTCCCTCAATGTGGCTGTTGTCGATTGTTTTTTTGATATTGGTAGCCACATTTACCAGAGGTTCAAATTCGTTACCTGAAATTTCGATGTTTATGGGTTTTCCCACTGGTGGGCCGTTTTCTTCTTTTTCTACAAAGAACTTGGCGCCGGTGTAGGTTCTCAGGGTGTCCGATAATTCTTTCATTATTCGGGAAGTACTGATACCGTCCCGGTATTGATAATCCAGAAATGTGATGGTTGTAAGTGCTTTGTTGGGGCTTCGGCTTGATTCGAAGAAGTCGCCTTTGCCGTTACCCACATTCACTCCAACTGACTGGACGATGTGGTTGTAAGGTTCCAGAGTGGCTTCAATAATTTCTTCTGCCTCATAAGAAATTTCATTGGTTTTTTCTATGTCGGTTCCCAACGGCAATTCCATGGTAACGAATACGGTTTTTGGCTCATTATCCGGAAAGAAAATAACGTATGGATTGGTCAGCCCGAAAAATATTATCGAAAAGAAAAGCAAAAGAATCATTCCAAAAAACAACCATTTGGAGGTGTTGCGTCCCATGGCTTTTCGGAGTGTTTCCTCATACATAAATTCCAATCGGGGCAGGACTTTGTGCTGAAACTGATAAGCCCCTGGTTTTAGTGCATAAATGTTGAGCAGGGAAATAAGGAGAGGCAAAACCATCAGATTACCCCAAAGGATACTTCCCAGAACATAGCTTATGATACCAATTAGTGCCAGGCTTCCGGTGATGATAAAGAGATTTCGATGGTTCTCTTTTTCTTTTTTTGCTTTTTCATGAATCATAAACTGCAAAGCAAAAACCGGATTCAGCACCAGTGCCACAAAAAGCGATGAGGCCAAAACTATAATCAGGGTTATGGGCAGATATTTCATGAATTCGCCCATGATTCCGGGCCAGAACAGCAGTGGAAAAAAGGCCGCCAGCGTAGTGGCGGTGGAGCTTATAATGGGCATTGCAATCTCGCTAACACCCTTCTGGACCGCTTTAAACCGGGGATACCCTTCTTCAAAATGCCTGTAAGTGTTCTCCACAGCCACAATGGCATTGTCCACCAGCATCCCCAAAGCCATCAGAAGCGCAAAAAGAATCATGGTATTGATGGTGTATCCGGTTTCTCCCAGGATCAGGAATGAGATAAACATCGACATGGGAATGGCGAGGCCGGTAAAAATGGCGTTTCTTAAACCCATGAAAAGATAAAGGATCACCATTACGAAAAGCATTCCCATGATGATGGAGTTTTCCAGATTGCTTATCTGGTCACGAATGTAAACCGATTGGTCGTCGGTAATAGTTATGTTCAAATCCTGAGGCAGTGTGCTGTTGCTTTGCTTTCGGTTGATGATGGAAAATATTTTATCCGTGGCATCAAGTAGGTTTTCGCCGCTTTTCTTCACGATAGACAGCGTTACGACCGATTGTTTGTTGAGTCGTGAAATGGATGATCGCTCTTCGAATCCGTCTATGATCCGGGCAATGTCTCTGAGATATACTACTTTTCCGGCTTCGCTTTTGACGATTGTGTTTCGGATATCGTCCATGCTTTTGTAATCAGCCTCAGTCCGCACAGAACGGCGTGTTCCGTCAACAATAATTTCTCCTGCACCGATGGTAACATTTTCGCTCAACAGTGCAAATTCAATATCGCTAAACTGCAGGTTGGTGTTTTCCAGCTTTCGGGGATCCACGTGAACTTTTATTTCGCGTTCGTCCACCCCTTTTATATCCGCTTCGCGCACTTCTTTCAGCGATTCAAACTCTTCCTGAAGGTCTTCAGCAAACTTCTTCAACTCATAAATGCTGTAATCGCCCGAAAGGTTGATGTTGAGAACCGGAAATTCGGAAAAATCAATATCTTCGGTAATCGGGTCGGTTTCCAGATCCTCAGGAAGCTCGCTTTTGGCTTTATCTACCTGGTCTTTGGTGTCTTGAAGTGCCTTTTGAACTTCCACATCGGTTTCAAATTCCACCAGAATAAGGCTCATATCCTGATATGATGCCGACGACATCTGCTTTACCCCCGTGAGGTCCTTTAGTTCTTTTTCGATGGGACGTGTGACAAGATTTTCAATATCCAGCGGACTGTTTCCCGGGTAGGGGGTCGAGACCATGATGTAAGGCACCACAATTTCAGGGAACAACTCGCGCTGCATACTGTTGTACGACATCAATCCGGCAATAAAGAGGAAGGCCGTGAGAATGAATATGGTATTTTTGTTCTTAAGGGCAGCAACAGTAGGGCCGAATTTTCTTTCCACTTTTTTTTCGGCGTCGCTTTCAATGTATTCGTTCATTGGGATAGTGTTTGTGCTATTTTATATTTAAAGGAGAACCATCAGTAACCTGGCCATATCCTTTGGTAATAATTTCCGTCCCCTTTTCCAGGCCTTTGGTGACCACCGTATTGTTGTTGTCTTTGATTCCGGATTTAATATATATTTTCCGGGCTACCGGAATCCCGGTTTCGTCTTTGGACACAACAAATAAAAATTCTCCGTTAAAGTCCTTCTTTACCAGTATGGATGGTACTACCAGAGCATCCTGAATATGCGAAATACGCATCTTCATTTCACCCATAAGATTGGGCTGAAGTTTTTGGTCAGGATTGTTCAGGTTGGCCCTGATGGAGAATGTTCTGCTGTCGGGGTCTATCATCGCCGAAGTTCTGAAAATCCTGGCAGTTTTTTTAATTCCCAGTACAGGGAAGAAAACTGTTACTGAATCGCCCGAATTTATCTTGTTCAAATATTCCTCCGAAACATCAGCCGTGATGTAAACTTCTTCCAGATTTACAATGCGTGCAAAAGGGATGGTGGGTCCTGCCATTTCCCCCTGCTTTTGGAGCAGGTTGTCAATGATTCCTGAAATGGGAGCTTTAACAACAGCCATATTCATCTGGGCTTCCAGCCCCTGCAGCTTTTTCTGAAGTGCCATCATGCTCGATTCGGCCTGTAAAAGTTCCACTTCGCTGCCAATGTTTTGTTCCCAAAGATTCTTTCTGCGTTCGAATAAAGTGGTGGCCATCTGCAGGTTGACTTTAACCTCTTCCATGGACTGCTCAAGCGATTCGGTGTTCAGGCTGGCCAGCACCTGACCTTTTTTTACGTTATCGCCTTCAGTTACTGAAATAGAATTAATGATTCCGGCTGTCTCGGGGCTCACAATAATATTCTGGTCGGTGGATACGATGCCGGAAGCTTCAATATACTGCTCGAAATCAGTGGGTTGAAGTGTAGAGGTTTCCACGTTTACAGCGTTAGATGGCGTGCCTGTACTGAGTTCTGCCTCAAGTGTTGCAATTTTCTCTTTTAATTCGTTCATCTCTTTCCGGTAGCTGTCGAGTTGCTCCTGTTTTATCTCTAATTCATCAGCAGGTGCATTGGCACCGCATCCTTCCATTAGCAGAGCAAAAATCGGAAGAATTAAAAGAATGGATAATCGTATCATGGTGCGTATTTTTAATTGGTTCACAAGTTGTTAGAGTTTTCCTGTAGCTTTCAGGTAAGCGATTCTGGAATTCAGCACTGCAAGAGCTGCCTGAACATGACTTATCTGAGCCTGGATGTATTGTCCCTGTTGCTGGGTTAGTTCAAAGCTACCGATCATCCCGTTGGTAAATTTGGTTCTGGTTTTTTCGTAAATATCGTATGCAAGTGCTTTGCTATCAAGAGCAATTTCATATTGGTCAATTGCACTGTTGTAATCGGTCAATGCCGTCAAACCCTGCATTTTTATCTGTTGCATGGTTTGTGTCCTGATGTTCTTACTCTTCTCCCACGCCAGTTTTTGTTGCTGAGCTTGTGCATTTCGCATTCCCGATGAGAAAACAGGCACCGAGACCGACAGACCTACAAATTGAGATTTGTACCATTCGTCTCCAAAGATATTCCACTCATCTCCGTAGCCTGTTTTTTGATAGGTATAGAAAGCATTGAGCTGCGGTAAATACTGGGATTTGATATTTTTGAATTGCAATTTTTCGCTTTCCACGTTGGTGGATGCCACTTTGTAATCGATGTGTTCTTCGGGTGACCACCCTGATTTTTTTGCTTCCCCGTTGGTCGCCCTTTCCGAAAGAGAAAGAAGGTCGTTGGTGAGTTTTATCGGCTGTTCCTCTTCAACCCCAAGTGAAAAACGCAAAACTGCAAGGGCCACTTCTTCATTTCGCTTTACCTCCACTATTTGTTTTTCCGATTCACGTACCATCAGCCTTAACTGAGATACATCCATCGATTCCCTGAATCCGTTTTCAAATAAGGCTTCGGTTTCTTTGAGTAAGCTTTTGTTTACCGTCAGGTTCTCTTCAAATGCTTGGAGGTTTTCTCGTGCCGATAAAACTAAAAAGTAGGCTTTGGCTACAGCATCACGAATTTCAATTTCCGTTTTGGTGGTCTGATGCCTGGTTAAATCTAAAAATACCTGAGTGGCCTGGAGTCCCACAAAGTAGGATCCGTCGAAAATCATTTGAGACACCGAAAAGGAATAACTCCCGTCGTAAGCCGTGCCAAAAGATACCGGTATTTTATCTCCGGTCTCTATTCCTGGCGGACGCATATCTTCAGGAATGATTTCAGCAGGCAGCAGACTTACCGGTACATCTATGGAATGGTTGTACTTGGCCGAAAAGTCAATTTGTGGCAGTCCTGAAGCAATGGTTTCCCATATTTTTTTCTTTGCCGATGCCACATCGTATTCCGAACTTATTTTTTGGTAAGCATGAGCAGATGCATATTCCATTGCCTGCTCGAGTGTAAGAGACAATGTATCGGGGGTTTGTGCTGAAAGAACATTTGTTCCCGACCAGAAACAGATGGCCACGAAAAGGCCCAATATTTTTGCATATCCGGATTGCATAGGTTATTGGTTTAAAGAATTCTCTTTTATTTTTTTTACCAGAACTGTTGATCGTGGGGAAGAATCATTTTCTGTGTAAATGAAACCACTTTATTCCCCAAATGTTCCAGCAAAGTTAAACTTACCTGATATTGAAAAACTGAAAAGTCGGGGTGAGTCCCTTGAGTTTCCGGTAAAAGACCGAAAAACATCGGTGAATGGGGCAGTCAGTCATAATTATCCATCCGTTCATAAATTATTCTTGTTAATTGGTTGAATTTGGGGCACTTTAATCGGTTGATTTTCGTTTAAGAAACTGTTTATGTTTTATCCTTTTGGATGACTTCGAGTCTTGAGTCCTTATATTTCGTCAAAATTTCCTTGAACGCAGCGCTATTAAAGGAAGTTTTAACCTGTCTGAGTTTCAATCTTTCGAAAACATCGTCCAAAACAAAATTTAATTAGTTTCATTGTTGCCGGGTTAAAATATTGAGATTGCGTCACTCCGTTCGCAATGAACTTTGCATGACAACTTGCTTAAAATCTGTTGAACGGTTCCTTGCGAGCAAAGTGAAGTAATCTTCTTTCAAAAAAAGTTTCTCCTGACGATAGTGAATCAGTTTCTAATGCTTTACTCTTTTTTCTTTGTATGATTAGAAAGCTTCTTATACTAATTTTTTTGGGCCTGTTTCTGATTGTTGGAAACAGCGAGGGACAGATATGGCCGTTCAAAAATCGCAGTCAGGCGGAGAAAGCGACCGAAGATTTAAATAAACGGAGACAGGATGCGGGACAGGGAAACCTTTTTAATCCGCTTCAAACAACCGATCCGAATAATACTGATTTACGCGACGATCATATCTGGGCTGCAGGATCAGCAGCAACCTCCTACCAAAAAGCCGGAAATTTAAGCTTGTCATCTGCTTCCCGGTATGGCCTCTCCCAGGGGGTGGAGCTGCAAACATGGCTTGGACTGGACTACTGGATTCCTAATGTTTTTGTGAAAAGGGAGATTTCCAGAGGAGATATTTGGGTGTCTTCGCTTCATGGAGCCTATTCTGCCTGGCCCGGATTGAACCGGGTTTCCGCAAACGGAGGCCCTTTCCCTGCTGATTCTCTTTCAGGAGTTCCATTGACTCTTTCAATCAAAAACCAATTGATGGTGAGTAAGCCCTTTTATGATGTGATGGATTGTAATCCGCATCAGCCATTTCTGGTATTTACCGGGTTTTTGGCCCTCGACTATGGCTTTGCTTTTTCTGAAGAGGAGATTTATATTGAAGAGCAACATCTGATAACTCCGCGAAGCAGAGCTTATACCGGAAAAGGTCTGCATGGAACACTGGGTTTCCGGGGAGATTGGAGGATTAATCCGGCATTGTATGCGCGTGGCGAGCTGAGAAGCCTTATCGGGAATTTTCCTGCCGGGGTGGCTTTCGAACAACAATCCTCTGTTGAATACTTTCCTTACCGTAACTTTTCGGTATCCGGAGGATATATTGTAGGTCTGGGGCGTGTTGGGCCCCGTCTTTTTACTTTTTGGCCTTTTGTTGATATTTCTATTTATTTTGGCAGAAAACAGGGACGTAAAAGAGGTTTGTTTGGGCAGACCATGTTTTAACTAAATGAGGGCGGTATAATAAAATGCTTTTTAGATCAGACTCAAGGATTGTATTAACAAAGCTTAAACCGGACACAGGACAAAGCATAAATCACTGTTTTTTTCTAAATTCGCATCATTTTTGAGTGGATACTTGAGGTAATTTTTTGATTTATGTGGATTCGTATTGCCAGTTTTATTCTTCGAAACCGGCTTCCTATTCTGATTGTTTTGGGGCTTATCACTGCTTTTATGGGGTTCCAGTCACGCAAGATAGAGATGTCTTACCAGTATGCTCCGTTGCTGCCGGAGGATGACCCTGTGAATGAAGAGTATAAAAGGTTTGCAGAGCAGTTTGGAAACGAGGGAAACCTCATGGTGTTGGGAGTGCAGGATTCTGCTTTTTTTGAAGCCGGACATTTTCAACACTGGCAAAAACTATCCCGGAACATAAACGCGATAGAAGGGGTTACTTCGGTTCTTTCAGCTTCCGATTCTTATCAATTGATTCGCGACAGGGAAAATAAGAAATTTATAGTGAGACCTGTTTTTCAGGATTCTGTTAATCAGGTGGCACTTGATTCTCTTAAAAATATTTTTGACGGTCTTCCTTTTTACAAAGGACTTTTGTATAATCCCGCTACCAAAACTTATTTATTAGGCATTACCCTTAACAAACAAATTCTTGAGAGCCCGGCCCGGGTGGATTTAATGGAAGCCATTAAATCGGAAGGGGGCGCTTATGAGGAGCGAACCGGAAATCAGTTGCATTATTCAGGTTTACCCTTTATCAGAGTTGAAACGGCGGAGATGATCAAGAGAGAACTGAATATGTTCATTTGGCTGGCTCTGGGTATTACCGCCATTATTATCTTTTTGTTTTTCCGGTCGTTTAAAGTGGTTATTTTTTCCATGCTTGTGGTGGGCGTCGCTGTTATCTGGGCCCTTGGCTGGCAGGGGATTATGGGTTACAAAGTGACCATCCTGACGGGGATGATCCCCCCTCTGATTATTGTGATAGGAATTCCTAACTCAGTATTTCTGCTGAATAAGTTTCATCATGAATTCCGAAATCATGGAAATAAAATAAAGTCTCTTCAGCGGGTAATCAGGAAAATCGGAAATGCTACTTTCCTGACTAATCTGACTACTGCCAGTGGTTTTGCTACATTTGTTTTCACCAGCAGTAAACTATTGATCGAATTTGGAATTATGGCAGCCATCAACATTATGATGGTTTTTGTACTTTCATTACTGATGATTCCTATTATTTTCAGTTTCCTCCCTGACCCCAGGGAGCGTCATGTTCAGCACCTTGAAAGGCCATTCTTTGGGAAAATTATTTCTAAGTTGATTCATATTTCACTGAATCATAAAAAAATTGTTTTTGCCGGGACTTTAGGATTGTTGATATTTGGAGGCATCGGAATTTCCAATATGAAAACCACCGGGTTTATGCTCGATGATGTTCCACATGACCATCAATTGTATCGTGACCTTAAATTTTTTGAGAAGCACTTTAGCGGACTGATGCCTTTGGAAATAATGATCGATACCAAAAAGCCCAAAGCAGTATTGGCTCAAAGTACACTCCGGAAAATGGATGGGCTTCAGCAGAAATTGAAAACCTTCCCTGAACTTTCTGATGGTTTGTCGATGTTGCAGGTGGTGAAATTTGCCCGACAAGCCTATTACAATGGAGATCAGGCTTATTATTCCATTCCCGGATCCATGGAGCGGAATTTTATTCTTTCTTATTTACCCCGGGGAGAAAAGAGTGGAGCAGGAATCGTTAGTTCCTTTGTGGATTCGACACAGCAAAAAGCCCGTATAAGCTTTAGGATGGCCGATGTAGGAACAACGCGGATGAAAGATCTGGACCGCGAAATCAGAGCCGTTGTGGATTCTGTTTTTCCCGCTGAAAAATATGAAACCTCAGTAACAGGTTCCAGCGTAGTGTTTTTTAAGGGAACCGATTACCTTATTCGGAACCTGTTTATTAGTCTTGGGCTGGCGGTGCTGTTGATTGCTTCTTTTATGGCCTGGATGTTCCGATCCAAAAGAATGGTGGTGGTATCACTTTTCCCAAACCTGGTGCCCTTGATTACCACTGCTGCTTTGATGGGATTTTTTGAAATACCGATTAAGCCCTCTACCATCCTGGTGTTTAGTATTGCGTTTGGGATATCGGTCGATGACACCATTCATTTCCTGGCCAAATACCGTCAGGAACTGAGCCAGACCAATTGGAGCATAAGAGCTGCCACTGTTCTGGCGCTTAAAGAAACCGGAAGGAGTATGATTTATACCTCCATTATTCTTTTCTTTGGATTTGGTATATTTACAGTGTCAAGTTTTGGAGGAACAGTTGCCCTTGGTGCTTTGGTTGCATTTACTCTTTTGGTTGCATTGTTTTCCAATCTTATTTTGCTTCCTTCGTTGTTGCTGGGATTGGAGAGATTAATCACCAATGAATCGTTTAAAGAGCCCATGCTTACGATATACAATGAGGAGGAAGATATTGATTACGACGAATTGAAAATAGACCAAAAATCCGGTGGTCATCAGGAAGCTGACTTTCCTGAACGTACCCAAAAATAGGTTGTTATGTCGAAAATTGAAGAGTTTCGCCAGATTATCGAAGACCAGATAAGAATGTTGGAACGGCCCACCAGGCCCGAAGGACTTTATGATCCAGTGAAGTATGTCCTCTCACTTGGCGCTAAAAGGTTGAGGCCTGCGCTTTGTCTTACTTCTGCTGCTCTTTTTGGCGATTTTTCCGCTGCAGTTTTCCCCGCTATCGGGCTCGAAGTTTTTCATAACTTTACGTTGCTGCATGATGACATCATGGACCAATCTTTAGTACGCCGGAATCAGCCAACGGTACATGAAAAGTGGGACAGCAATACCGCCATCCTTTCCGGTGATGTTATGCTCATCAAAGCTTATGAATTAATGGCCAAAAGCCCGGTTGGTGTCCTGCCTCAGGTGCTTGAAGTTTTTAGTAAAACAGCCACAGAAGTATGCGAAGGTCAGCAGTTTGACATGGACTTTGAGAAAACCACTGACGTTACCGAGGATGGATATCTGGATATGATTCGGCTGAAAACGGCGGTACTCCTGGGTGCAAGTATGAAAATTGGTGGCATTTTGGGAGGAGGGAGCTTACGCGATTGCAGTCTGCTTTACAAATTTGGACAGGATATTGGTATGGCATTTCAGCTGCAGGACGACTGGTTGGATGTTTATGGCGATCAGGAATCTTTCGGAAAAAGGATCGGAAATGACATCCTTACCAACAAAAAAACTTTTCTTTTAATCACTGCATTGAACCGGTTAGAAAGTGAACCCAAAAAGGAACTTTTAGATTGGTTGGAACGTAAGGAGTATTTAGCGGAAGATAAAATTGCTGCTGTGACTCGTCTTTTTAATGAAGCCGGTATTTCTGAGATAACTCAGAAAAAACGGGATGATTTCTTTTTCAGGGCTATTGAGAACCTTGAAAAAGTGGGTGGGAATAAAGAAATCAGAATTGAGCTTCAGACTTTTGCCCATGAATTGATGGCCCGGGCACGCTAATATTTCCGTTTATTTGATTAAATTCGGTCGAAAATAAATGTGTTTACCATGTCGCAAATCAAAGGTATAATATCGCAGGTTATCGGGCCTGTGGTGGATGTGAGTTTTGAACAAAAAATTGAACAGCTCCCCGGAATTGATGAAGCACTTGAAATCCGGAGGGATAGTGGAGACCTACTCATTCTTGAATGCCAACAGCACATTGGAGAACATGCTGTGCGTTGCATTGCCATGGATTCAACCGACGGATTAAGACGTGGGATGGAAGTCATATCCCGGGGCGAAGCTATTTCAATGCCATCCGGCGAAAATGTAAAAGGTCGGCTTCTGAATGTAGTTGGAAATGCCATTGACGGACTACCCGAAGTAGAGACCGAAGAAAGAAGTCCTATTCACAAACCTGCTCCCGACTACGACACCCTTTCTACCGAAACAGAAATTCTTTTTACCGGTATCAAAGTGGTGGACCTGATTGAACCTTATGCCAAAGGGGGTAAAATTGGTCTTTTTGGTGGTGCCGGGGTTGGGAAAACGGTATTGATCCAGGAACTTATTAATAATATTGCCAAAGGATACAGCGGCTTTTCTGTTTTTGGTGGTGTCGGTGAACGTACCCGTGAAGGAAATGACCTTTTGCGGGAAATGGTGGAAGCCGGGATTGTTGATTATGGGGAAGAATTTAAAAAGAGCCTCGAAAAAGGGGAATGGGATATTGATAAAGTAGATCAGAAGGCATTAAAGAATTCTCAGGTATCAATGGTCTTCGGACAGATGAACGAGCCTCCGGGAGCCCGGGCAAGAGTTGCTTTATCTGCCCTTACGATTGCCGAAACGTTTCGCGACAAAGGCAGTAGTGAAGGTGGTGGTAGTGATGTGTTGCTGTTTATCGACAATATTTTCCGTTTTACCCAGGCCGGTTCAGAAGTGTCTGCACTTTTAGGAAGGATGCCTTCTGCAGTAGGTTATCAACCTACACTTGCTTCCGAAATGGGAGCTTTACAAGAACGTATTACCTCTACCAATACCGGTTCTATTACATCTGTTCAGGCGGTTTATGTTCCTGCCGATGACCTTACCGACCCTGCTCCTGCAACCACATTTACACACCTGGATGCAACAACTGTATTGAGCCGTAAGATTTCTGAGCTGGGTATTTATCCCGCTGTAGACCCGCTCGATTCAACTTCCCGTATTTTGACACCTGAAATTGTTGGTGAAAAGCATTACCAGACAGCACAACGAGTTAAAGAAATCCTCCAGAGATATAAAGAGCTGCAGGATATTATTGCCATTCTGGGGATGGAGGAACTATCGGAAGACGATAAACTTATTGTTGGGCGCGCTCGAAGGGTCCAAAGATTCTTGTCGCAGCCGTTTCATGTAGCCGAACAGTTTACCGGTATCAAGGGACAACTTGTTTCCATTGAAGATACCATCAAAGGTTTTAATATGATTATGGACGGGGAAACGGATAAGTATCCCGAAGCCGCATTTAACCTGGTGGGCACCATTGAACAAGCTATTGAAAAGGGTGAAAAATTGCTCAAAGAAGCCAAGCAAAAATAATGGAAGATCTTTATCTCGAAATTATCACGCCCGAAAAGATTCTGTATGATGGGCTGGTGGGATTGATTGAAGTTCCCGGAGCCAGTGGACGGTTTGTGCTGTTGCGCGATCATGCTCCCATCATTTCCACGCTTGTTCGTGGGGATATCAGGGTTATTGGGAAAGATGGATACGACCATCATTTTCGATGCAAACAAGGTGTGGTGGAGTGCCACGATAATCATACCGTTATTCTGATGGATGAACTACCTGATGAAAATGAGGCTGACTTGTAAATGTTAACTCGTGACGGGATTATTAGGTTTCTCCCATAACTTTTTTAACAGGATTTTTTTTCACTCCTTCTCGAACTGTATCCCCTCAATTATATATTATCTCTCTCCCTGGGAGGGATTAACTGATGCCATTTTCCTACCTGAAAAGGATTAAGGGAGGCTTTTCTATATTTTCCTGATCGATTTCCTGTTTTTTGTCTATGGTTTCCCTATTTTTGTCAAATATTATTCAGAAAGTATTAACAGAAAGTATTTTCCTGTGGGTTGAAATTTCAGGAAAATTGATTTCAAAAACGAAACCAAGATGACTTTTAGCGAAACCTGTAACAAGATTTTTATTCAGTCCACCGAGCATTATCATGAATTTGACAATGTGGATGCTACCCCGGAAAACCCGTATAAAGAGGAAACTATTGAGGATTTGCTCTTCAGAAAAAACTGGATTGATGCCGTGCAGTGGCACCTGGAAGATATTATTCGTGACCCTGAAATTCAGCCCGACGAGGCCTTGAAAATTAAACGTCGCATTGACAGCTCCAATCAGGACAGAACTGATTTGGTAGAATCTATCGATGATTTCTTTTTGGCCAAATATAAGGATGTGAAAATCGCTTCTGATGCGACCATCAACACTGAGAGTCCTGCATGGGCTATCGACCGTCTTTCAATTCTGGCGCTTAAAATTTACCACATGGAGCAGGAAGTTAAGCGCGTTGATGCTTCTCCCAAACATCTGGAACAATGTAATCTGAAACTTTCCGTTTTGCTTCAGCAACGTGAAGATTTAAGCACTGCCATCGACCAGCTCATCGGAGATATTGAAGCAGGAAAGAAGTACATGAAAACCTATAAACAGATGAAAATGTACAACGATCCGGCATTGAACCCCATTTTGTATAAAAACAAGAAATAGGTTTTGAAGAAAAGAGTTCTTGTTTTTCGTTTTAGCGCCCTGGGCGATGTGGCTATGACGGTTCCTGTTTTGTGGTCGTTTCTGGAGAAATACCCCGATCATGAAATTTGGTTTGTTTCGCGGCCTTTTGCCAGGGATTTTGTTGCCCCGTTGCCCCGTGTTCATTTCGTTCCTGTTGATTTAAAGCAGAAACACAAAGGCCTGGCCGGACTTTTTCTTCTGTTCAGGGAGTTGAAAATGCAGGGCCCGTGGGATGCCGTTGTTGATTTGCACAGCGTCTTACGGACGCATGTACTTACAACCTTGTTTCAGCTTTCGGGAGTCAGGGTTTCAAAAATTGATAAAGGTCGTTCAGAAAAAAAGAAGCTAACTCGTAAAGACAAAAAGGTTTTTAAGGCCCTGCCGACAACAGCCGAGCGCTACAGACAAACCTTTGCAAAAGCAGGATTTCCGTTTGAATTGCAAAAATTTCCCGGAAAAACATTATACGGAAAAGACTCGCTTGATTCAAAAAGTCCCCCTTGGGGGGATTTAGGTGGCTCCTCTTTTTTAGTCGGTATTGCTCCGTTTGCCAAACATCATTGGAAGATGTGGCCCGAAGAGAAAATGTTGAAACTGCTTGGGTTGCTTGAAGAGAGGGAGATTCCGGTTATTTTATTTGGAGGTCCCGGACAGGAACAGGAAAAGCTGGAGCAATGGGCTTCCGATTTTAAAAATGCCCGCACCTTTGCCGGAAAATTATCAATGGCTGAGGAATTGGAGCTTATATGCCGTCTGAGTGTGATGATATCTATGGATTCAGCAAATATGCATATTGCAAGTTTAGCCGGAACCCGTGTGGTAAGTATTTGGGGTGCTACACATCCGTATGCAGGTTTTTATGGTTATGGGCAATCAGCCGAAGACGCCGTTCAGGTGGAGTTGGATTGCAGGCCTTGTTCAGTCTTTGGAAATAAGCCCTGCCACCGTGGTGATTTTGCCTGTATGGAACGAATTACTCCGGAAATGGTAGTGGAGCAAACTTTAAATACCTAAAACTTTTATTGGCCCGGATGATGAATATCGCATTAATTAACTCAATAGGAAAAAATAAATGGGGCGGTGGCGAGAAATGGATGATTATGACTGCTTCCGGGCTCAAGGCTCTTGGGCACAACGTATTAATCGTCTGTCGTAAAAACTCCGTTCTTTCCAGAAGAGCAAAAGCGGAAAATCTTTCTGTGAAAGAAATTGGTGCCAATTCAGATTTCGATATCATTGCCTGCTGGCGGTTTTGTCGCTTTTTTAAAGAATTTCAGCCAAAAGCTGTTATTGGTTGTCAGAATAAGGATTGGAGAGTTGCTTCTGTTGCCCTTAAAATTATTGGTGCTGATGCCAAAGTGTATTCCCGCCAGGGTCTGCAATTACTTAAAAACCATTGGTGGTACAAATGGACGGTTAAGCTTTTTTGCGACGGGATTATTACCAATACCCATACCATCAAAAAAGAATATGAATCCTTTCTGCCCGTTAAGAAGGATTTTATTAAAGTAATTTTTAATGGGGTGGAAGAATTACAGGAACAGGGGAACTTTTTTGATTTTTCTCCCTGGATTTCTGCTGAAGTGAAAAATCCGGTTATCGTCTTATCCACCGGACGGCTTGCGAGACAAAAAGGGTTTAAGTTTTTGGTGGAAGCTGCCCGATATATTGTTGAGCAGCATGATAACGTATTTTTCTTTTTGGCTGGAAAAGGCCGATTGGAAAGTCAATTATTAAAACTGATTAGAAAATATAACCTGGAGAAACGGTTTTTTCTGATTGGATTTCAAGAAGATATTTCCGGATTGCTTCGCGCTGCGGATATTTTTGTAATTCCGTCGTTGTATGAAGGGATGCCCAACTCTGTGTTAGAAGCTATGAGTTACAAATTGCCTGTAGTAGCCAGTAATGTAAATGGTGTAAGCGAGCTAATAAAGGACGGAGAAAATGGATTTTCTATTAAGAGTGGCGATGTGGCACAATTGGTTGACAAACTTAATGTATTGATTTCTGATGGAGGAAAGAGGATGGAATTGGGCGAAAAAGGACATTTTTTTGTAAAAGATAATTTCTCTATTGACCGAATGGTTCAGGAGTTTGACCGTTTTATCAAAGGTGATGCAGAAAATAGGCGCCCGAAAAAACGGATGACTAATGTTCCAGACGGATTATCTTTTGACATGAGAATTGCCTACGATGCCAAAAGGGTGTATCACAACTTCACTGGTTTGGGGAATTATAGCAGAGATCTTATCAGAATTTTAAAGCAATTTTTTCCCCGAAACCAGTATTTGCTTTATAATCCCAAGGCCTCTAAAAAACATGTTTTTGATGTTGATAATAAGCATGTGGTAGAAATAAGGCCCAAAGGGAAGTTTTTTAAACTTTTTCCCTCCGTGTGGCGCCAGTTTAAAATAGTTAATGACCTTAAACGTGACGGGGTTAAGCTATTTCACGGCCTCTCGGGAGAAATCCCTACAGGTCTGAAACAGCATGGAATAAAAAGTATGGTTACCGTACACGATCTTATCTTTTTGCGGTTTCCCAAATTCTATTCTTTTTTCGACCGGGAAATCCATACCATTAAAGCCAGACATTCCACCAGAAATGCAGATGTTGTTGTTGCTGTCAGTGAACAAACAAAAAACGATGTTGTAGAATTTTTTGGGGTTGACCCTTCCAAAATAAGGGTTATTTATCAGGGCTGCCAGGATATTTACAAGCAGAAATTTCCGGCTGAAGAAATTGAGCGCGTACGAAAAAAATACAATCTTCCGGAGCAATACCTTCTTAATGTTGGAACCATTGAGGAGCGGAAAAACATTCTTCTGGGGGTGAAAGCCATAAAGGATCTGGATACCCATCTGGCTATTGTAGGCTCCGAAACAGAATATACAAGCAGAGTTAAAGAATATATTCTGCACAATGAGATGGGCGATAAAGTGTCCTTTTTGAAAGGAGTTCCCAACGACGAACTGGCCATGCTATATCAGGGGGCATCATTGTTTGTTTATCCTTCTCTTTTCGAGGGTTTTGGAATTCCAATTATCGAAGCTTTGTTTTCCGATACCCCGGTGGTCACCTCAAAAGGCGGTTGTTTTGGAGAAGCAGGCGGTGCCGGGAGCTTATATATTGATCCCTTTAGTGTGGAGGAATTAAAAGATGCGATTGTTAAGGTTCTGACTGATTCGGCTCTCAGGGAAAGGCTGGTTGTGTCAGGGAGAGAGCACGTTAAGAAATTCTCTGATGAGTTTATTGCCGACCAATATATGGCATTGTATCGGTCATTGTTGCTTGAGAAATAAAAAAAGAAATGTGTTATGAAGGTTTGTGGTTTTACAATTGTCAGAAATGCCATAAAATACGGTTATCCGGTAGTTGAGTCCATTAATTCTGTTCTCCCCGTATGCGATCACTTCATTGTGGCCGTTGGCAAATCGGAGGATAATACTTTAGAGTTGATTAAGAGCATCGCCTCACCAAAGATTGAAATTCTTAAAACTGAGTGGGACGAATCACTTCAAGGAGGAGGCCGGGTGTTGGCTGTTGAGACCAATAAGGCAATGGATGCCATTGGCGAGGAGTTTGACTGGTGCTTTTACATCCAGGCAGATGAGGTTATCCATGAGAAGTATTACCCTGAAATTCAGGAACAGATGAACTTTTGGAAAGATCATCCTCAGGTGGAGGGGCTTTTATTTAAGTATTTGCACTTTTGGGGTACTTACGATTATGTGGGAACCAACAGAATGTGGTACCGGCATGAGATTAGAATTATCCGAAATGATAAGTCTATTCGTTCCTACAAAGATGCACAAGGCTTTCGGAAAAACAACCAAAAACTGAACGTTAAGCTTGTTGATGCATATGTATACCATTATGGATGGGTAAGGTCTCCGGAGACGATTAGGGAGAAGATGAGTAGTTTTCATGCACTTTATCACTCAGGTGAGAAACTTAAAGAAAAACAAAGACAATCTGAGGATTTCGATTATGCACAGGTTGGGTCAGTCAGGAAATTTGAAGGATCTCATCCTGAGGTGATGAAACCTATGATTGAGAAGTTAGATTGGCACGTAAATATTGATGTGTCCCGAAAAAATATTGGTTTAAAAGATTATCTTTTATACCTTTTTGAAAAGGCTTTTGGATATCGATTGTTTGAATACAAGAATTATAAGGTTGTTAAATAGAAGTTATTCTGAAAAAAATATTTGGAAAATAACTGTCAGATAATTATTTATCTTCGACGTTTTTATCTATTTTATTTATTTTTTTTCATATGTTAAATAATTTAAGAAGTTTTAGATTACCAGACAAATGAAAGAAAGTACTGGTTGTTTATTATTCTGGAAAATATAGATTTGTGCAGTTGTTAAAAAAGCTATTGTAATAGAAACCGAATAAGAAATATGCTGACCTGGAATTATCAAACCAACAAGAACATTAATCTAAAATTTTCAATTGTTATTCCTTCATGGAACAATCTTGAAATGTTAAAAACCTGCGTGAAAAGTATTCAAAAGAACTCAACTTTCCAGCATCAAATCATAGTTCATGTAAATGAAGGCACGGATGGGACGCTGGAATGGGTGAAGGAGCAGGGGTTTGATTATACACATAGTGTGCAGAATGTTGGTGTTTGCTGGGCAATGAATGCGTGTAGGAGCCTGGTGCAAACAGATTACCTTGCGTTTTTAAATGATGATATGTATGTCCTGCCTGAATGGGATCTGGCCTTGTGGAAAGAAATTGAAGTCCTTCCCGATAATTTCTTCTTCTTATCATCTACTACCATTGAACCTCGAATTTCTCCACATCCCGGAATATTAGCTCCTTTTGATTACGGAACAACACCTGATAACTTCAGAGAGGAAGCGTTGCTCAATGAGCAAAGGAGTATCCCCGGGAACGATTGGCATGGAGCAACATGGCCTCCGAATATTGTGCACGTTAATGTGTGGGATTTGGTAGGAGGTTATTCCATTGAGTATTTTCCTGGCTTGTATTCAGATCCTGATTTTTCAATGAAACTTTATGAAGCAGGGGTTCGGTATTTCAAGGGGATTGATGCCAGCCGTGCGTATCATTTTGGTTCTAAATCTACCCGAAGAATCAAGATGAATAAGGGAAGTAAACAGTTTCTCAATAAATGGGGTATTACTTCAGCTTCGTTCACTCGTATCTTTCTTAAGAGAGGGCAGCGCTATACTTCACCTGTTGTTGTGAGTTCGGATGATAAAGCTTTCAAAAAGGCAAGGGTAAAGAGTTGTTTGAAAAGGTTTTTTTGGAGTTTCAGCGGAACCGGCCGAACCATCGGATTGAATTCGTATGATAAATTCGAAGATTAATGGATGAATCCAAAAGTTTAAATATTGGGGTTGTATTGCCCCACACAAAGCTATACGGTGGCGTTAGACGGTTTCTGGAACTTGGTAATTTCTTTGTTTCGAAAGGACATCAGGCTTTTATATTTACACATGATGGAAAATCTCCTGAATGGTTTAGCTTTAACGGGCAGATTCTTTCATTTGAGAAAATGAGGGATTTTAAACTGGATGCGCTTTTCTTTACTGAACCTTCCTTTGCCCCGCTTGTAGCTGAGACAAAATCGACCCGGAAGATTTTTTATTTTGTCAGAGCCAATGAAAATCTTAATAAAATAAGGAAAAAGGTTGAAAATGTTGAGTTTTTTGCAAATTCAACCAATATGGTGCAACTGGCCAAAAGAAAATTTAATATAGAAGCATTTCCTGCCATTGGAGGTTTGAATCCAGACCAATATGTGCCCAGGAAAGATCTGGGGATTAAGCAGGGAAAGCCTTTCGAAATATTGGCTTACGGACGGTTGGCTGAAAGGCGAAAAGGAACAAAATATGTTGTGAGTGCTTGTGAGCGTCTCCTTAAAAAAGGATATAGTATCCATCTAACTCTTTTTGATACTCCGGTGACAGAAAAAATGGAGAAAGCCATAAAGGAATTTTCCACCACGATTCCCTATTCTTTTATTCTTAACCATCCTGTGGAAAAAAATCAGGAGATTTTTCACAAAGCAGATGTGTTTGTAGCGCCTGAGAAAAAAGCCGGATGGGCAAATACTGTTGTAGAGGCAATGGCTTGTGGAATTCCGGTTATTGCCAGTACTTCCGGAACCATGGATTTCCTGGTTCATGAAGAAACCGGTCTGATAGTCTCCCGCAATTCCCGAAGAATCGCAAAAGCTATTGTACGTTTGATTGAAAATGAACAGTTGAGAATTGATTTGGCCGAAAAGGCTGTGGATAAAGTAAAAATTTTTGCCTGGAACGTTTTGGGTGAAAAGATCCTGGATTATTTGCAAAGAAAACCGGGAATTCCTCGCCGGTTTTGACAAGTTCTTTCTCGGCTGTTTGTTCAACAGAACTATACATTACAAGGATTCCCCTCTTTTTCCTTACTTTTGCAGATTCCAATTACAGAATCAAAAAAAATGAAGAGGTTTTTATATACATTTCTGAGGGTCTGGCTTTTCTGGCTGGTCTTTTTTGCTTTTTTCAGAGCTGTTTTCATCATTGTCAACTACAGCTATGCCGATAACACTCCGATTTTGACCATCCTGGCTTCTTTTGGGCCTGGTTTGCGCATGGATCTTTCCTTTTCGGGATATTTGATGTTACTCACGGGGGTTATTCAACTGGTTGCCTTGCTTGTTCAACGCAAGTTTTGCCAACAGTGTATCTTGTGGATGCATTACTTGTTGATTCCGGTTTTTACGGGACTGCAGCTTGGAGATATTAATCTTTTTCGTTATTGGGGAGGACATCTAAACAGCGAGGCTATTGCATTTATTGAAACTCCCGGAATTATTCTGAACTCTATCCACTGGACAGAAGCTTTGCTGTTCTTTGTAATACTGACAGGGATTTCGTGGGGCATCATCTGGTTGTTCAAAAAGTTTGTAGCCGGAGATAGACTGAATGAGATATTTACCTGGCGAGGAACTGCCATTAATGCGGGCATTACTTTGTTCATGGCCGCACTTATGATTGTTCCCATTCGGGGAAGCTTCGGTGTGGCACCGATAAATACAGGGGCTGCTTATTTTTCCAACTATTTGTTTGCAAACAATGCAGCGGTAAATCCTTTGTGGAACCTTGCTTATTCTATGAAGCGAAGCGGCATTGAGGAGGGTCAGTACTGGTTTGTCAGCGACGATGTTGCCCGGGAACAGTTTTCTGATATGATGCAACAATGTGGAGGTTTTTGGCATTTACTCAATACCCAACAGCCCAATATTGTGGTTGTTTTGCTGGAAGGTTTTTCGGCACAGGCTATTGGGTCTTTGGGAGGTGAACCCGTTGCAAAAAATCTGGAAAAATTGAAGAAAGACGGGGTATTCTTCAGTAACATTTTTGCCACCAGTTTTCGGTCTGACTACGGTATGGTTGGTGTGTTGGCCGGTTATCCCGGTATTCCCGGTTATTCAATCATGCAATATCCCGATAAATCGCGTAATCTCACCTTCATTCCCCAAAAGCTCAAAGAGGCCGGATACAAGGATCTTAATTTTATTTACGGGGGCGATATGGGGTTTAAAAATCTGAAGTCATTGATTTCGCTGGCCGGGTTTGACGATGTGGTGGATATCAATGATTTTCCTGCCAAACAAAGAGGGCAAAAGTGGGGAGTGCATGACGAGTTTACGTTCCAAAAGTTTTCAACAATGATTGAGGAGTCGCAGTCTCCCTCCTTCAATTTTATGTTTACACTCAGTAGCCATGAGCCGTTTGATGTTCCTATGGAACGGGTTTACGAAGATGATTATTTTAATTCGGTTCACTATACTGACAGCTGCCTGGGGGTTTTCTTTGACGAAATGAAAAGGCAAGACTTGTGGGACAATTCTCTTTTTGTGCTTATTGCTGATCACGGGGTCACAGGTCCCGAAAAACTAAGCAATTTGGAATCCCGAAGATACCGAATCCCCATGTTGTGGGCTGGTGGAGCTCTGGCTATACGGGATACTGTTATAGATACTTATGGTTCACAGGTAGATTTGGCTGCTACTTTACTGTCGCAGCTTAAAATTGATTCGAACCCGTTTAAATTCAGTAAAAATATTCTCGATACAGCGGTACAGGGGTTCGCATTTATTCAGTATCCCGAAGGCTTTGGATATGTGGATAGGGGGCAGTTTCAGATATTCGACAAGAGTAATTTCACTCCTCTGGTTTTGGAGGGTGCACAAACCCGTACCGATAGCTTGAAAGCCAAAATTTTTATGCAGCAGGTGGCGAAGGATTTTAAAGAAAGAATAAGCAATGGAAAGAAATAGTCTGAAGAGAATCGATTTTGAGGTGATGGCACCTGTGGGCTCCTTTGAGTCGCTGATGGCCGCTATTCAGGGGGGCGCAGATTCTGTATATTTTGGGGCGGAGCAATTGAATATGCGCTCCAGGTCGTCGAGCAATTTCACTACTGATGATTTGCGGGAAATTGTAAGCATTGCATCAGGGAAGGATGTTAAAACCTATCTTACTGTCAATACTGTTCTTTACGACAACGATCTTCCGGTGATGCGCAGGCTGATAAGTGCCGCCAAGGAGAGTGGTATCTCCGCTGTCATTGCCTCGGATCAGGCCGCTATTAATTATGCCAACAGCATTGGGGTGGAGGTTCATATCTCCACTCAGGTGAACATTTCCAACGTGGAGGCTCTGAAGTTTTACAGCCATTTTGCCGATGTGGTGGTGCTGGCACGTGAACTGAATATGGAGCAGGTTCGTGCTATTTATGATACCATAGAAAAAGAACAAATCAAAGGGCCATCAGGGAAGCTGATTCGCATTGAAATGTTTTCGCATGGCGCCCTTTGCATGGCTGTTTCGGGAAAGTGTTATCTGAGTCTGCATCAACTGAACTCTTCTGCTAACAGAGGTGGATGCCTGCAGCCCTGCCGACGCAGTTATAATGTTACCGAAAAAGAGACCGGTCAGGAACTGGAAGTGGATAATGAGTACATTATGTCGCCCAAGGATTTAAAGACCATTCATTTTCTGAATAAGATGATTGACGGAGGTGTTCGGGTTTTTAAGATTGAAGGAAGGGCCCGTGGACCCGAATACGTTAAAACAGTCGTCTCCAGCTATTGCGAAGCCATTGATTCTGTGCTGGACGGAACCTATTCGCAGGAAAAGATTGAAGTCTGGGATAAACGGTTGGCTTCGGTTTTCAACCGTGGCTTCTGGGATGGTTATTATCTGGGGCAAAAGCTTGGGGAATGGAGTGCTAATTATGGTTCTCTGGCGACGCGTAAAAAGGTTTATCTTGGAAAAGGAACCAATTATTTTCCTAAAATCGGGGTTGCCGAGTTTGTGCTGGAAACCAAAAGCCTGAAGGTGGGAGATGAGATTTTAATTACCGGCCCCACTACCGGAGTTGTAGAAATGACAGTTTCGGAAATTCGGGTCGATTTAACACCTGTGGAGGAAGCCCAAAAAGGAGATCGTTTTTCAATCCCGGTTAGTGAGAAAATCCGTAGATCCGACAAATTATATAAGTGGGTGAGTCCTGAGCATAAATATGTCAGAAGGAGCTAACCTGGATTATTCGTAAATAATCTATTCTAATGCTCAACTATCGGCGAAATACAAGTGTCCTCGTCAAATTAAATTTGAAAATAGTTCACTATTTACTGCTTCAAATTTGTTTGCGGTTTCTTGTATTTCTTGATATTTGAATATTTCATTACGAAGATTCATGAATAAAACAGGCTAGAGAGGAAATTTTTATATTTTTCCTCACTTAATCCATTGAAACCTGTCATCTAATTAAAAATACAACCAACTAAAAATATGATGCTTGTTTTACTTAGCCTTTAGTGCTTTACTCCTAATTTTCGTATTTTTTTGGCAAGATATTTCATAGTCTCTCCTGAAGGCTCTTCATATTGGGTGCTCCATGGCTTGGATGGTTCTGGGATAATTGAGTTTTCGCTCTGTCATCCCTCCGCGGTTTTATCTTTGTCAACAACATATTAGGAATTAATAACCTCGGAGCGGTAGCAGAACGGTAGAAATAATGTGATAAAAAAGAAAAAAGCTGCGGAGCTGCGACAGATTCTGTATAGATTTCTTTAATTCTGGCTTGTCCAGGTTAGGGTATGTCGCAAAATGAACTTAGCTTGAGGTCTCAAGAATGGCGGATCATAACCCGCCAACCCTGACTCGTATGCCTTCTGTCTATGCGACTTGGGCACTTTTATCTAACCTCTAAAAATATATAGTATGCAGTACCACGGTAACCTAATAAAAATGTCGAGCAAGCTTGATGGGAAAATTGTTTCCTATGCGCTCACTTTGGGTGAGAATGAAATTGATATGACTCAATTGTTGGATAAAACCATAAAGTTGACATATCAAAACAAGATTAACTGCATAAAGTGTGGGAAGGAGACAAAGAAATCCTTCGGACAAGGATTTTGTTATTCGTGTTTTATTACGGCACCCGAAGCTGATGAGTGCGTGTTGCGTCCGGAGCGGTGCAAAGCTCATTTAGGCATTTCCAGGGATATGAAGTGGGCAGAAGAACATTGCTTAAAACCCCATATTGTTTATCTGGCCGTAAGTGGTGGATTGAAGGTGGGCGTTACCCGCCTTTCACAGGTGCCCACCCGATGGATAGACCAGGGAGCAGAACGGGCTGTGCGGATATGCGAGGTTCCCAATAGGCACATTGCCGGGGTGATTGAAAAGTATCTGATGAATCATTTTGGGGATAAAACCAACTGGAAAAAGATGGTTACCAATGAATCTCTTCCGGAGATCGATCTTCTTTCCGAAAAGCAAAAAACAATCGGACTTCTTCCTAATGAATTAAAGAAATACGCTTTGTCAGAGGATGAAAAAGTATTTGAGTTTTCTTATCCGGTAAATGAATGGCCTCAAAACCCGGGGCAGCATGATTTTGATAAAAAAGTTGAAATAAATGGAAAACTTACAGGTATCCGTGGACAATATTTATTTCTTGACAGAGAAAAAGTTTTGAATGTGCGCCGATTCTCGGGGTATAAAATTCAACTGAGTTCGGACTAAACAATATATTATTTCTTTATATAAGAATCCTGATTACAGGCTGTTATCAGGCGTCTCCTTTCCGGTTTTTAATGTTCTTTGTAAAAAATTGGGTTTTAAAAAGAAACCAAACTCAAGTAAATACGTAGCAATGTGATATAAAATCATATTGTATCTGCATGGAGATTCAGTACTATTTATTTTGGGTTAACTGAAGTTTCAAGCGAGTTTGTGATTGTGTTTTCCGGAAATTCCGGTAATTGGGTTACTTTGAACTTAAATTTATTAAAACGAAATGAGAAAGTTTTACTTGATGTTGGCTTTGTTAATAACAATGCCAGTTTTGATGCAGGGCCAGGTGGCGAAGTATAAGGCGGTTTTTACTCTCAACTTTATTCGCTATATTGGTTGGCCCGAAGCTGCACGTCAGGGAGATTTTGTGATTGGGGTGTTGCAGGACTCTGATATTGCAAGACGAATTAGCCAGCAGACCGGAGGGAAAAAGTTTGGATTTCAGGATGTTGTGGTCAAGGAGTTTAACTCGCTGGAGGAGGTCACCGATTGTCAGGTGCTTTTTATCTCGGATAGTTTTAGTCTCTCACGCAATGCCACTCAAATCAAGCAGAAACTGGGTAATAACTCACTGATTGTGACCGAAAGTGAAGGTGCAACGGAATACGGGGCAATGATTAATTTTGTGGTGAGGAATGAAGTTCTTAAGTTTGAGATTCATAAAGGAAACGCCTCAGGTAATGGGCTCCAGATTAGTTCGCGGCTGGAAAACATGTCTTCGGCTATTGTATTGTAATGAATTTTTTTTTGTAAAGTTACTATAAGCCCCGGATTGACGTGTTAGTGCCAGTCCAGGGATTTTTGTTGGCTTAGCTGACAATTACCCGGGGGTCTATGAAAAAGGTTAGTTCATGAAACTGAAGTACAATGTAAACATTGCCCAAAAGCTGATATTCGGTTTTGGGCTTATTCTGGTAGTCATTCTTATAAACGCTGTTCTTACACTCGGGACATTGACGCGCAGTAAAAATCTTACCAACGGCGTTACCAGCGTATATTCTCCCACTACGGAAATGCTTGGTGATTTGGAAATGATGGTTACTCAGACCAAAATGTTGATTAAAAACTGGGTGTACATCGATCGCCAGGCAGATACTCCTGATAAAGTACGGCTGAGAACTATTCACCAGGAAGATTTTCCACAACTAAAAGAAGAGTTGCTTGAACTTTCTGAAGAATGGAACAATCAGGCCGACCAGGAAGTACTGAATACTGCGTTTCATGAAATGGACTCTCTTTTTGTTATGCACCGGACTATCATGGAGTTGCTTAGCACTTTTGAAGCCTATGACGACCCGATGGTTACTTTTGAGGTGGAACCAATGGTTGTTGAAGGAGGAGATGTTATTCAGCTGAGCGACCAGATTATCGAAAGGGTCTCCGCCCTTGGAACCAAATATCTGGCTAAATATGAAGCATCCTTGCAAGACATGAACGATAACTTCACCTGGTTCACCTGGTTTACCGCATTGATGAGTATCATTCTAATAGCGGCATCTCTGATAATAGGTTTCGTTCTTTATACGACCATCGTAAAACCCTTGTCGAAAGGTGTTTCATTTGCACAGGCATTTGGGAAAGGAGACCTTACTGCTAAAGTGGATATTAACCAAACTGATGAGATTGGTATTCTTGCCAGAGAGCTTGGGTCAATGGCTTTGAGTCTTAAAAATACTGTAGTAACTATTAAGCAAAATGCTCTTGACCTGGTGCATTCCAGTAAAAACCTTCGCGATAGTTCTCAACAACTGTCACGTGGTTCTGCCGATCAGGCCGCTTCCGCCGAAGAGGTGTCAACTTCTATAGAAGAGATGGTTGCCAATATTGACCAAAATACTGATAATGCCATTCAGACGGAGAAGATTACTGTTGAAACAGCCAAAGAGGTGAATGTGACCAACCAGCTTTCTGCCGAAGCAGTAAAAGCAATGCAGGACATCTCGGAGCGAATCTCGGTTATTAGTGATATTGCGTTTCAAACCAATATTCTTGCTCTTAATGCTGCTGTTGAGGCAGCTCGTGCCGGTGAGCATGGACGCGGGTTCTCTGTTGTTGCAGCTGAAGTTCGCAAACTGGCAGAGAAGAGTAAAGTGGCCGCCGACGATATCGTGACGTTAGTATCCAAAGGTCTTAAAGTTTCGAAAGAGGCCGGTGAGAAATCCAAAATGCTGGTTCCTGATATTGAGAAAACCACCCAATTAATTAAAGAAATTGCTGCAGCCAGTATGGAGCAAAAGACCGGTGCCGATCAAATTAACCAGGCAATGCAGCAGCTTAATATGATTACGCAGGAAAATGCTTCTTCTTCTGATATGCTTACCACCAGTTCAGAGCAATTATCAGACCTTGCTGCCAATCTCCAGAAAGCCGTGGAAATTTTCAAAATTGGAGAAGAGGTTAATGTAAAAGCTTCAAAAATTGAGGTTCCCAAAGAGCCTTATAAAGAGAAAGAAACAAAGAAGAGGCCCTCTTCCGGCACTAAAGGAGATATTTCTTCAAAAAAAGGTGAAGGGAAAACCGGAAGTACTCAAAAACCAAATATTGGCAATTTGGGGCGTGAGTTTGATCTGGACAATTACGAGAAGTTTTGATTGTTGAGACTGGTATTTATCCGAACGGAATGCGATATAGGTTTTGCAAATAGAAATGGTTGTTTCCGTTCATGTGAGTCTTATTAGAGCAATAACTTAGAATATTTTTTACTCATGAAAGATGATAATTTTCAAGTCCAGGTGAAAAATGCTGACGATTCCTTAGAGGTTATTTTTAATGGTCAGTTAACCATTAATTACATCCAGAAAATAAAAGATTCCGTTGGGGAACAGATTGATTTTTCTAAAGACATTTTCGTTGTTGTGGACAATCCTGATAATCTGGATATTACTTTCTTACAGCTTTTACAATCATTGAAAAAAACAGCAGAATTGAATAAAAGGCAATTCTCTGTGAAAACAACACTCCCTAACGAATTGGAAAGCCTTGTTTCCAATTCCGGATTTTCCGATTTGTTAAATAGTAACCCTGTAAATAATTAATAAAATGGCAAAAACAGTTCTTATAGTTGATGACTCCGAAAGTATTCGGGAAGTCGTGAATTTTACACTTCAAAATGAAGGATATGATGTATTAGTTGGCGTTGATGGCGATGATGCACTCCAGTATCTGGATGGCCGCCCTATTGATATTATTATCACCGACTTGCACATGCCTAATCTTGATGGACTGGGATTAATAAGGAAAGTTCGGGAAATGGATGGATATAAACATATTCCTATTTTATTTCTCACCACCGAATCGCAGGCTGCCAAGAAGATGGAAGCCAAGCAGGCAGGAGCCACCGGATGGATTATTAAACCATTTGTACCCGCTAAGTTGTTGAGTGCTATTTCCAGAGTACTACGTTAATTGGAAACTCCTCTAACCCGGGGATTTTCTGTAATTCAGCAGTTCACAGGCAACGCTGATTCTTTAATTAAAACCAACCCTATGGAAGACCAACTTGAAATAATTAAGCAAACATTTATTTCAAACAGCGTGGATAAACTTTTGGGCCTGAAAGATAAGTTTGTCGATACTGAGAAATCCAATCCTGACCCTGTGGCCGAAGAACTGGCCAATGATGTATTTATGGTTATGCATGGCATTTCCGGCACTGCTCCGATGGTTGGACTTGAAAATCTTGCTCCGCTCTCCAGGAAACTTGAGATTGTTTTCGATAAAATTCGGAAAGGGGAAAAAGAGTTTTCTGAACAAATAAAGATACAGACAGTCAGAGGGATAGATGCCATTATAGATGAATTAAGGTTTTAATCCGAAAAACGGCTCTTTGATATGTTTCTCATTTTAAAGTGAAATATATTGCGTGCGAAATGGCAAAAGAACATTATGATAGATAAATTTAAAGCCAAGTTTGTTGAGGAATCTCTGGACAATGTTAATGATCTGGAAGAGGCTCTTTTTGCGCTCGAGAATGATATGCAGAGTAAAGATCTGATTGAACGCATTTTCCGGGCCATGCACTCTCTTAAAGGGGGCGGTGCCATGTTCGGGTTCAACCATTTGAGCGACTTTACTCATCATCTGGAGAATATTTTTGATAAAGTCCGAAATAACAAACTTGAGGTGACTCCCGATTTGATTTCGTTGACCTTTACTGCGGTTGATGAAATAAAATTTCTTCTGCAAAAAGGAGATCTTACTGAAAAAGATGACCTGGATGCCTACCGTGCTTTTATGGCCAAAATTCAGGACTTTTCAGAGAGCGGGGGAAATATCCGGGCCGCTGCTACTACTGCAGAAGTTACTCCTGCAGTAGCAGAAGGTGAGAATACTTATTTGATCTCTTTTGTTCCCCGTGAGGAGCTTCTACAAAATGGAACCAATCCTTTGTTTCTGCTTGATGATCTACACGCCCTCGGAGAGGGATATAGTATTGTCTATACACACAAAGTTCCCTCTTTTGAACCGTTGGAGCCCGAAAGCAATTATTGCCTCTGGCAAATACTTCTGACCACGACAGAATCTTTGAATGAAATAAAGGACGTTTTTATTTTCGTGGAAGATGAATGTGACTTATCTGTTGATGAGGTCTGTAATGGGGGTTTTGAAATCAACCCCGATATTAAAAAATTAATCAGCAATGCCAGGAATTCTAACTCCTTAATTAAAGTAAGCGACCTTAAAATTCTACTTAAAAAGGAAGAGTCTGCTGCTGACGAAGCTGAGAGAACAGAAAAAGAAGATAAAGACCAAAAGAAAAAGAAGCAGTTTAAGGAGCATAAAATCTCTAGTATCAGGGTCGCATCCCTGAAAATTGATGAACTTGTTAACCTTGTTAGTGAGCTTGTGACCGTACAGGCACAGTTGAGCGTATATGCCGAGAAAAAAGGTGAGAGTGATATCCTGGCTCTGGCGGAGAATGTTCAGAAATTATCACGCCAGTTGCGAGACAATGCATTCGAAATCAGCCTTATTCCTATGCAGAGCGAGCTAATGCGTTTTCAACGTTTGGTACGTGACCTGTCCAAGGATTTGGGAAAAGAGATTGATTTTGTTATTGAAGGTGGAGATATTGAACTTGATAAAAATATTATTGAGCATCTCACAGATCCATTATTGCATATTTTGCGAAATTCGGTTGACCACGGGATTGAAATGCCCGACGAACGTGTGGCTGCCGGAAAGTCGCCAAAAGGAAATATCTATTTTAAAGCTTACCACGCCGGAGCCAATGTGCTGATTGAAGTTACTGATGACGGTAAGGGAATTAACGTAGATGACATCAGGAAGAAGGCCGTTGCCAAGGGAATAATTGACGATTCTGCGGAGCTCTCTGACAAAGAAATTCTCAACCTCGTTTTTATGAGCGGCTTTTCAACACGCGAATCTGTTTCTGATGTTTCGGGGCGTGGTGTTGGAATGGACGTGGTTCGAAAAAAGATATCCGAGATACGGGGTGAAGTTTCTATTGCTTCGGAGGAAGGTCAGGGAACTACCATTACCCTGCGTTTGCCCCTTACGCTATCTATTATTGACGGTCTGCTTGTTCGGGTAGCCAAAAATCAATACGTGGTTCCAATTTCATCCATCGAAAAGATTTTTGCGTTGACCAAGGGACAGTTGAAAAATTCCTTTAATAAAGTGGTTGTTATCGACAACGAACAAATCCCGTATGTTGATATGCGGGATGTTTTTAAAGAGGAAAAAGCAGAAGTTGAGGTTCCTCAGATGATTCTCGTTAAACATGCCGACAAACGGTTGGGCTTGCTGGTTGATGAAGTGCTTGGAGAATATCAGACTGTTGTGAAACCGCTGGGGCGTTATCTCAAAACTCATGAAGTCGTTTCAGGAGCATCCATTCTCGGAGATGGAACCATCTCTTTGGTGATTGATACCAATCGTGTGTTGCAATTGAGCTCGTCCGGTAAGTTTAAAGGAAAGAAAAAGGAAGAACTTTAATTTTTGGAAATTATGTTGGAAAACAGCTATAATACCCTTTTATCTTTCAAGGTTCATGATGAATTCTTTGCTCTGGATGCAATGAGAGTTAATCATATCCTTGAAGTACCGGAGATTACCAGGATTCCTAATACGCCTGATTTTATGGTAGGAGTACTTAATTTGCACGGTAACATTATTCCTGTTGTGGATTTGAGACTGATGATGGGGTTCGGGAATCCCGATTTTACCAATGACACAGCAGTTGTCGTCATAAACCCGGAGGAACAACAGGATAGTAGTCTGGGCCTTATTGTGGATATGGTCAAGGAGGTTGTTGAAACAGAAGGATTGGAAATAAAACCAACCGTGGCCGACAAGGAAGAAAGTATGCTGAGGAATTTTCATGGGACTTTTTCAATGGATGGTCAATTTGTTCATATTATTGATATTGAAGAACTGGTTGCTGCGGCGGAAATGTGGTCTTAATTAAGCGACTGCGATCATAGTAAAACTTAAATGAGTGTGGTTTAAAAAGGTATACTTTTGTTACAATCGAGTCTTTAAAATTTTTGCTTCGGAATAAAATGGTAGTTAATTACGGCTCAGGAATTTTTAACAACGATGTGTTTGACATTAAAAATGCTTTTTAGTCCGGGCTTTTAAAACAAATAGAGATAAATGAATTCATATCTGACTTTTAAAGTGATTGATGAGGTTTTTGCTGTTCATGTTTCTCATGTGATGGAAATCAGAGAATATGAAAAGCCTAAACCCGTGCCGCAGAAGGTAGATTTTATTGCCGGTTTACTTGAATTCCGCGACGAAATAATCCCGCTGATCAATACCGGACTTAAATTTAACCTGGGACCTGTCGAGGCATCACAAAGTTCTGTAATTGTGATTCTGAACTTGAATAAAGAAGGCGAAGCGGATAATTACAGGGTTGCTATCATGGCCGATGCGGTATCGGATGTAATTGAAGTCGAAGACAATGAATTAAAGACTATCCGCCATGAGTACAAGCCAGGGTATGTCGCCGGAACTTATAGTAAAGATAATGCGTTTGTTTTTGTTTTGGACTCTGACAAAGTATTTACCAGGAATGAAGTTATTGAAATGGATAAAATATTATCAGCAGCCAAAGAGCAATAGATCTTTTTATTGGAGTGGAAAATAAAACAGGAAATAAGGGGTTTGATTGCTTTAAAGCGGAATTGTCTGAAAAAGATTTTCAGGCTTTTAGCAAGTATATTTTTAACGAGTATGGTATAAAAATGCCTCCTGTTAAACGTATTATGCTGCAAGGTCGTCTGCTTAAAAGAATACGGGAACTTAAAATGAACTCTTATTCTGAATATAAAGAGTATTTCTTTAGTAAAGAGGGACAGGAGCGGGAGTTACTGAATTTTTTGAATGTGGTTACCACCAATAAGACCGATTTTTACAGGGAACCGGTTCATTTTGCTTTCCTGAAAGATCATGTGCTCCCCGATTTTGCTGATTCCACTGGGTTTAGCAGGCCCTTTAAGGTGTGGAGCGCCGGCTCCTCCAGCGGAGAGGAAGGATACACGATTGCAGTTGCACTGAATGAGTTTAAGTTGGCCAATCCGCGCTTCAGATATGAAATTTTGGGTACCGATATCTCAAGCCAGATGCTTCAGACCGCTGCACGTGGTGTTTACAAAGAGTCCAAAATAGATATGGTGCCCATTGATTTGAAGCGAAGATATTTTTTGAAAAGTAAAGACAGGATGAATCCTACTGTTAGAGTCGTGCCTGAATTACAGACCAATCTCAAACTGAGGTATCTTAATCTCATGGATTCGGTTTATGATGTGAGTGAAACCTTTGATGTGATTTTCTGTAGAAACGTATTGATTTACTTCGACAGAGTAACACAGGAAAAGGTAATAAACCGTTTGTGCCGACATTTAAGTCCAGACGGCTATTTTTTTATTGGTCATTCTGAATCACTTTCAGGGATGGATGTGCCGTTGGAACATGTGAAGCCAACAATTTTTAAGCGCCGTTAATCCAAGAGGAAAATACACGGCTGATGGAATACGATGATTTTCAATATATTTGTGCTTGAATTTCTGGGTTTTTAACATTTGAGATTGGTTTTCAACAGGAAGAAGAAACATAAAATACGATGACGCTATAATTATTGCATTATGACAAACATTACTGACAGACAGTTAATAAAGGAGATTCGGGAAAAAATGAACGAGCGCAAGAAGTTCGAACAGGAGGTTCAGCTGCTTACTCGTGAATTGCAGGAAGTTACCAATAAATTGCGGGAATCCGAATCCCTTAAAAGCCATTTTATATCAAATATTTCCAATGAGATTGTCAACCCATTTACGTCCATTCTGGGATTGTCCAAATCTATTCTTTCAGTGGAAAAGAATGACTGGAAAAAGGTGGTATCAATGGTTGCTCTTATTCATAGCGAAGCTTTCAATCTTGATTTTCAGTTGCGGAACATCTTTGTTGCTGCCAAAATTGAAGCAGGAGAGATTATGCCCAATATTTCCAAGGTGAATGTGCGGGGAATTATCCAGAGTATCATTGAGGCATTTAATTTGGTGGCTCGAAAAATGGGCATTCAAATTGAGTTTGAGTGGCTGATTGAATATGGATTTGGAAAAAACTTTTACTTCAAAACTGATAGTGAAAAGATTAAGCTGATCCTTAGCAACCTGCTGAACAATGCACTTAAGTATAGCTATAAAGATAGTAAAGTAATTATCAAGGTTTGGGCAGATGAGGAGAAACTAAGTTTGTCTGTTCAGGACTTTGGAACAGGAATTTCAGAAAAAAACCAAAAAATCATTTTTGAGCGTTTTAAACGACTCGATACCGGAATCAACTCTATTAACCGGGGACACGGCCTGGGGCTTTCAATTACAAAAGCTCTCCTTGATGTGTTGGGTGGTGAGATAGATATTAAGAGCCAAAAAGGTGAAGGTTCTACCTTTATCATTCATATGCCTGAAGCAAAGAATGTTGTTGATGGTTTTAGCGGCGAAGGAAATGACCTCTTTTTTGATGATGGTGATGAGATTTTTTAAGGTTTTTATTTAATGGAGCAATATTCACAACATTTTTTATATCCATCCACCTTATTTGCCAGTAAAGAGCCCTATGTGGTAAAGACCATTCTTGGCTCCTGTGTGGCGATATGTTTGTGGGATCCCGTTAACCGGATTGGGGGCATTAATCATTATATGCTTCCCAGTTGGAATGGTAACGACCTGGCATCTCCCAAATATGGAAATATCGCCATCGATAAGTTGTTGGAGAAAATGAGTCAACTGGGGGCACGTCGAGAAAACCTGAAAGCCAAAATATTTGGAGGAGGGGAACTCATTAATAGCGGTGCCAACGGAACTCTTATCGGAGAAAGAAATATCAGGGTGGCCAGGTTAATACTGGAAGAGAAGAAAATCCCTGTTGTAGCATCCAGTACAGGGGGCCGAAAAGGACGAAAAATCCTCTTTTTTACCGATATCGGTGAGGTAAGGCATAAATTTCTGGATAAAAAAGCACAATAATATTTTCTTTGTTTTAGTTCTATGAGTAAGAATATCAGGGTACTTATTGTGGATGACTCGGCGGTGGTTCGTCAGAGTCTTTCTGCTATTCTGGAGTCTGATCCGCATATTGAGGTTATGGGCACCGCCGCTGATCCTCTTATCGCGGTTAAGAAGATAATGAAAGAAGTCCCGGATGTGATCACCCTGGATATTGAAATGCCACGGATGGATGGGCTTACATTTCTGCGAAAAATAATGTCGCAGCATCCAATTCCGGTAGTGGTTATTTCCTCTCTTACCACCGAAGGAACCGAAACTGCAATGAAGGCTTTGGAATATGGGGCCTCCGAGATTATTGGTAAGCCTGCCATGAATGCAGCCCAGTTTATCAACGAATCTAAAATTATTTTGTGTGATGCCGTGAAAGCTGCGTCTCAGGCTAAGCTCACGCGGCTTAAGATTAGTCACACCCCTCAGGTTGACTGGGTGGCACCGAAATTTTCTGCTGATGTCATTCTGCAAAAAAGCACATCGTATAAAAAAATCATCAGTACCGAAAAAATCATTGTATTGGGTGCTTCTACCGGAGGAACTGAAGCCATTCGGTTATTTCTAAAAAGCTTACCCGCCAAAATGCCCGGTATTGCTATTGTTCAGCACATGCCCGAAAGCTTTACCCGTTCTTTTGCCAATAGCCTGAACAATTTGTGTGAGTTGGAGGTGAAAGAAGCAGAAAACGGAGACCGGCTTTATCAGGGGCGCGTCTTAATTGCACCTGGCAATTTCCACATGCTGTTAAAAAGAACCGGCAAAGAATATTCTGTAGAGGTTCGTGAAGGGCCGCTGGTTAATCGCCACAGACCCTCTGTGGATGTTTTGTTCCGGTCGGCAGCCCGTTATGCCGGCCAGAATGCCATGGGGATTTTACTCACCGGAATGGGGAACGATGGCGCTAAAGGTCTTTTGGAAATGAAAGAAGCCGGAGGTTCCACAATTGCCCAGGATGAAGCTTCATCGGTTGTTTTTGGAATGCCACGCGAGGCCATTAAACTTGGAGCAGCAAAGGAGGTTTTAGCGATTGAAAAAATGGCCCCATATCTTTTAAAGAATTTTATTTGATTTGCCCTGAAACAGAAACAATGGATGTTTGATATAACCTTTTTCTTTATGGTTCGTTAACACCTTTAATAATTGAGGTTGACTGAAAACAATATTTATCAGATGAAGAAGACCGATTATAAACGCATATTGTCAAAGTATTCTCTTCGCGGGTTTGCCCTGGGGTTAATACTTGCTGCTATTGTTTTTTTGTTAAGTTTCGATGCAGAGATTTTTCAGCATTACGGAGGCGGGTTTGGAAATCTGCTGGCTCTAATGCCCGGTCTTTGGCTCGTTCTGCTGTTTCCTTTTCTCTTTGCAATCATTGGGTATCAGGTGGCCAATGTTTTTGTGCGTTCTATTCGGAAACAAAATAAACGGATCAAGAGAGAAGCCGGAAAAACGAAAATGGTTTTGGGCTTTATTGATAGTCTGCGCCAGGGAAATCTGGAAGAATCTTTGCCCGATAATCAGAGACGGGATGCGCTTACTAAAGCCCTCATAAAATTGAGGGAGTTTATGGTTCAGAGTAAAAAAGACCAGGAACAGCGACGCCTGGAGGAAGAGCAAAGAACCTGGGTGACCCAGGGATTGGCTCAATTTGCCGAGCTGTTGAGAAAGAACAACGACAACCTGGAGGAACTCTCTTACAATATTATTCACTACCTGGTCAATTATATGAATATTAACCAGGGAGGTGTTTTTCTGCTGAATCAACCCACCAGCGGAGATGAGAAATATTTCGAAATGACTGCCTGTGTTGCCTATGAGCGCAAAAAATTTGCAGATAAGGTTATTGGATGGGGCGAGGGCCTGGTTGGCCGTTGTGCTTTGGAAAAAAGCACCATTTATATGACCGACGTTCCGGAAGATTATGTGAATATTACTTCCGGACTTGGAGAAGCAACTCCTAAGGCTGTTTTGTTGGTACCGCTCAAAGCAAATGAAGAAATATATGGTGTTATTGAGCTGGCTTCGTTTCATGCTTTTGAGCAATTTGAAATCGAGTTTGTGGAAAAGCTTGGCGAGAGTATTGCATTGACCATTTCTACGGTCAAAACCAATATGAAGACCTCGAAACTGCTTAAAGAGACCCAGATTCAGGCCGAGAAAATGGCCCAACAAGAAGAGGAACTTCGTCAGAACCTGGAGGAGATGAAAGCAACCCAGGAAGAGAGCGAACGTCAGGCCCTTGAAATGCAGGGAATTCTAGATGCCATTGATCATGCGGCTATCAGTTGTGAATTTGAAACCGACGGTACACTAATTTCGGTGAATCACAACTTCCTGAGTACATTCAAATATCGTCCCGAAGAAATTGAAGACCAGAACCTTAGAATCTTCTTCTTTAAAGAGGATGTGGGCGAACTGGACAAAATACTTGCACAGCTTCAGGAAGGGCAAAACTTCCGTGGGAGGGTTCGGAGAAGAACCAAACTGGGTGAAGAAATTTATTTGCTTACCACCTATTCTCCTGTTGTGGATAATGACGGGGAAATCATGAAAATTTTAAGCCTCGAAAATGATGTCACCGAGCAGGTGCAGATGGAGGAAGCCCTTAAACGTTCGAAAGATGAGCTGGGTGTTATGCTTGAAGAGGCCCGGAATGAAGTGAAAGGTCACTTTAAGGAAATTGAGTCAGTGAAAATCAGGAATGAGAAAACCCTGGAGGGGGCTTTGGATGCCATCATAACCACTAATAAAGAAGGAATGTTGGAGTTTTTCAATGCTGCTGCCGAGAAATTATGGGGATATAACCGCAGCGAAGTTCTGGGAGAGCATGTTTCCAATTTATTCTCGAAAGATGCAGTGAAAAACGACACATTTGTGTCTGCTTTTGTTAATTCTAATGGCAGTAAAGTGATTGGAGAGCGTAAGGAGGTTCCTATTCTCAACAAATACGGGGAAGAAGTGCCGGTTTTGTTTCTTCTTTCCGATGCAGAAGTGGGTGACGATCATTCTTATACTGCATTTATTCAGAATGTTGAGGTAGAACTCTTTTAAATAGATGAGGTTGAATAGTTGTGGCGTAATGACATATAAAGAATATCTACAGGTGCTGAAAGAGCATTCTCCGTATGATTTTTTGGATTATTCGGATAACTCCATATTCAGAAGAATTGAGAAAGTGATGCGGGACCACGAGCTTACCCTTGAGGAGCTTTGTGAGAAAACCCGAAAAGAAAAGACCTTTGTGGAGGAGGTGGTGGAAGCCATCACTGTGAATACCACCGAATTGTTTCGCGATCCGGCTGTTTGGAAATATCTTTTCGAAAAAAACTTACCATCGTTAAACAACAATAGCTTTATAAACATTTGGCATGCCGGCTGTTCTACCGGACAAGAAGTGTACTCTCTTCTTATTCTGTTTAACGAACTGGGTTTGCTGGACAAGGTTCGGGTTTTTGCTACCGATATTAGTCATAAGGCGTTGGAGATAGCACGGAAGGGCGTTTATCAGAATCAGATCGATCGGGGATGTATTGATAATTTTAATTCCGTGTTTGATATTCCATCCGGAGATAACACAACCTTCCTGAAGTATTTTGAGGTTGATGAAAAGCACGACAGAATTATTGTAAAGCCTTTTTTAAAAGAGAACATTAAATTTATCCGCCATGATTTGGTGAAGAATGAGGTGCCTTTTTACAATAAGATTGATGTGATTTTTTGCCGGAATGTATTGATATATTTTAATGTGAAGCTCCAGAATCGTATTGTTCAGCGGTTTTATGATGGATTATACAACAACGGAATGCTTGTTTTAGGAGCCCATGAAGGGTTGAGCGGATTTTTTAAAACCAAGTTTGACCGGCATGGACCAATATATAAGAAAAGCAATGTGTTTCATTTGCGGTATTGAACAAAACATGTTTTTACATGGGGGTTACGTTAGGTATTAATGAGTTAAAAGCCGTCACCAGTGAGATGGCCCGGTACGAAAATATGGATTATACCGGATTGTCGTTTTCTTTCCTGAAAAGGCGACTAGCCTATGTTTTTGATAAACTGAAGGTGAGAAAACTGGTCGCTTTTTCTGAGCGGTTAAAGAATAATGACTTTCGGGATGATGTGAAGTATTATATGGCTGTGAAGGTTACCGAGATGTTTCGTGATCCCGGGTTTTGGAGGTCTGTACGTCACAATCTTTTTCCGGTTTTGGGGAAGGAATTTAATGTCTGGTTCCCGGATACATCTTCCGGAGAGGAGCTTTTTTCTTTTTTAGTGTTGCTGAAGGAAAACGAACTGATAGATTCTGTAAAGATTATTTGTCAACATCCGTCGGAAAAACTCTGTAATGAGGTCTCCGAAGGATTGTTGGAGGTTAAGGATGAAGAGTTGAATCACAGTAATTACAAACGACTGGAGGAGCATGATAGATTCGAAACCTATTTTAAGGAGGAGAACGGGAGACTGAATTTTGATAAGGCTTTGCTGAAAAATTGTCATTTCCGCATTGGAGCTCCCGGAGTTGCTCAAGATGATGAAGTGTTTGATTTCATAGTGTTTCGGAATTCCGGCATCAATTACGCTTATAGCAGACATGAGGAATTGTTCAAAAATATTGTGGAACATATACGACCTGGCGGCTTTTTGGCAATAGGTGTGAAAGAAACCATTCCGGAAAACCTCAGTGATTTTCTGATTGTGGTAGATAAAAAGGAGAGTATTTTTAGAAAAGCCGGGAAGAAAAATGAGTAAAAGCATGGAAATATCCGACCGGAAATTTAAAGTAGTGGTCATTGGAGGTTCGGCAGGCAGTTTTTCAATTGTTTCGAAAATCCTGTCCCAGTTAAATCCCGGATTTCCTGTGCCTCTTGTTCTGTGTCTTCACCGGTTAAAACATGTGAGGTCAGGATTGGTAGAAGGTTTAAATCTGAAATCGAAAATTCCCGTGATGGAGCCTTTCGATAAAGAGAAGTTGAAACCGGGCGTTGCAATGCTCGCTCCTTCCAACTATCATCTGTTTGTTGAGTTCGACAGCACCATATCCTTGTCCACCGAAGATGTACATAACCACAGCCGCCCTTCAATTGATTATGCCTACTCTTCTGCGGCCTATGCTTTTCGAGAAAAAACACTTGGCATCATTCTGACAGGAGCCAATAAAGATGGAGCAAAAGGGTTAAAAGATATTGGAGATAAAAAAGGTTACACAATTGTTCAGGACCCTGCAACATGCGATGTGGAAACAATGCCACAGGCTGCTTTGAAGTTGTTCGAACCCGATGAGATATTAACCCCTGATGAGATTGTAAAAGTCTTAAATAGTCTTGTTGGGTAAAAAAATGTTGTTTTATGAGCAGGTTTAATTTCAATAATAATGCATTTCAGAAGTACTTGTTTCTCCTTGGAGGAATTGCTTTTGGGCTGTCGCTGCTCAAAAATATTTTTCTGGAACAGAATCCCGGCATCATTTTTTATCTGATGGAGCTTCTGTCTTTCATTTTTTTTCTGGCCGCTTTTTTTGTGAGCGACAAAAACAATCAACAATTAAGGTCTGTCAATGATATTCAAAAGAATAAATATGAAGAAGAGCGGAAATGGATGAATCAGAAAATCGATAAACTGCAGGAGATTGTAACAGCTTACGAGAAAAAGGAGAATGAGGCAACCCGCTTTGCTTCCTATCAGGAAAAAGTATTGCAACAGCTGACAAATATAAAAGATTCAGGAAAGAACAAACATAAGTTACTGTACTCTTTAGGTGAATTATTTCATGGAATGGCGGTAATTCTATATAAAAAAGAGGAACCGGGAGGCCGGTTTAACGTAGAAGCATCTTACGGACTGGCTGAAGATGCCCCTGTTGCCGGATTTATTTCAGGCGAGGGGCTTCACGGACAGGCTGTTGTGGACGGTGTTGCTGTTGTGGTTGGAGATATTCCCGAAAGTTACATTGAAGTGGAAACAGCACTTGGGAAAAGCGATAATTATTATCTGTATTTGTTGCCGGTAATGAAAGAAAACGAATGTAACCGCCTGCTGGAGATACTAACATTTAAAGAGAGTCGAATTAAAGAAATGTGGCCGGAGGTAATGGAGAATCTTGTGAAAAGAGGAATTTTTTAACAGGGGAAAAATAACCGGGTTTTATCGGGTAAAGCAGAAACAAAAGGAATGGGATTTTACAAAAAAGTACAAAAAGCAATCAAAAAGTGGTTTTTTACGGGCGTGTTGTCTGTAAAAGACCAGCTGTATTTGCTTATTTTTATTTTTCTGTTTTTGCTTCTTTCATGGGGCGGCTTTTTGTCTATTCAACACCGAATCTTCAGTTTTAGCAATGTCTTTTATCTGCATTCCTGGTGGTTGGTGTGGATCGTGGATTTGTTGATTATTGCTGTTCCTCTGGCAGTAATATTTGTGCGTAACTATATTAATATTCATACTGCTGAATACCGGAATCAAATTAATGGTCTGCAAAAGCAGATTGAGCATAACATCGAACTGGCCGGTAAACTTAGAGACCGTGGTGATGTTTCCGAAGAGGACAATCGGGAAGATCAATTGTCGTCAGTTCTTCTGGAACTTGGGAAGAACCTGAGGACTGCGCGACTCCGCGAGGATGAAGAAAACTATATATCAAGGGGGAAAGAGCAAATGTCCGATTTGCTGCGTACCCATCATGCATTGGCAGAACTGACGCCGGATGTGTTAAAGGCACTGATAGATTACATGGGAGGCATTCAGGGTGCTTTCTATTTGCTGGAGGGGGATGTGTTGAAGCGAAGTGCTATGCATGCCTACAACAGACGCAGGTATGAATACCATGAGTTTAAAATAGGAAAAGGTCTTGTAGGTGCTTCAGCTTACGAGAAACAAATTATTTACCGAACCGAAATTCCGGATGATTACTGGTCCGTTACGTCAGGAATTATTGGAGAGAAAAAGCCCAGAGCCATCTTGATTATTCCTCTGCTTCAGGAGGAAGAACTACAAGGCGTAGTAGAAATAGCTTTCCTGAAAGATGGTCTGGGAAATAAGCATCTTTCCTATGCCGAAGAGGTAGCTGAAACCATTGGTCAGACCATTTATAATCTTAAAATTACCACCCGTACCGAAAAGTTACTACAGGAATCTCAAAGCCTCACCAAAACACTCCAGGAAAATGAGGAGCAGCTGAGGGAGAATGCCCGGGAAATGCTTGATACTCAGGAAGAACTGGAAAAATCTAACCAGATGCTTGAGACTCAGGTACAGGAAGTAGCTCATGCTCAGAAACGATTGGAAGCACTGCTGACCAATGCATCTGAATTTATCTCTATTTACAATGAAAACCAGGAGCTTGTATTTGAGAGCCCTTCTGTTAAGCGCATTCTAGGGTATGACGATAATGATGAGATTACGGGAATGAATCCTGACCTTCTGACGCCAAGAGGATATCGTACCATCAATAATTTGTTCCAGTATTTGCTGGAAACCCCGGGTGGAGAGCAAATTGCTCAATACACCTATTTGAGGAAAAATGGAGAAAAACTGTTTCTCGAAACAAAAGGGAAGAACCTGTTGCACGACCCGGCTATCAAAGGAATTATCTTTAACACCCAGGATATTACGGAAAGAAAACGCGCCGAAAAAGAAGAGCAGATGAAATCGCGCATGCAGAGTTTGTCGGAAAACAGTCCCGATATGATTATGCGTGTGAATATGATGGGTAAGCTGGTTTATGTTAACCCCGCGGTGGCGGAGTTTGTACAAATACCGGCCAATGATATTATAAAGAAAAGAGTCAGCGAATTGGAGATTGACGTCAGATTTGTTGAGTATGTGGAGGAAACGCTGGAGGCCATAAAAAGTGAGCAGGATACCATTATTTCAGAAGTAAAGATAGAGGTAGCAGGTGACGAGCGCATCATGGAAATTAAGGGAATTCCCGAGCTTAATGATGAGGCGGAATTAGAGTCTGTTTTGTTTGTGTCGCACGACATGACCGAGTTTAAGAAGATTGAGGCCGATATAAAAGATAAGAACAAGAAAATATCGGACAGTATCAATTACGCACAACGAATTCAAAGTTCCCTGCTTCCTGATACCAATTATTTGCAGAACTATTTTCCACGTTCTTTTATTTTTTACCGCCCAAAAGATGTAGTTAGTGGAGACTTCCCCTGGTTTCTCGAAAAAGACGGAATTCTTTATGTGGCGGCCGTTGATTGTACAGGCCACGGGGTGCCGGGCGCACTACTGTCTTTTATCGGATATTTCCTCCTGAATAATATCGTAAGTGCCGATCCGCATTTGTCTTCTGCGGAAATAATGGAACAACTTCATCAGGAAGTACGTAAAGCATTAAAACAGGATCAGGAAGGTTCTAACGGACGCGATGGAATGGACATTGCTTTTTGTAAGGTGGAGAAGGATAAAAAAGTTCTGGACTACTGTGGAGCACACCGTCCCCTGTTCCTGGTAAGGGAAGGTGAATTGCTGGAGTATCAGGGAACCAGAAAAGGAATTGGAGGAGCACCACTGCCCCGAAAAAAAGAGAAAGAGTTTGAAAATCATGTTATAGATTATCAGGACGGAGACAAAGTATTTATCTTTTCTGATGGTCTGCCTGACCAACTTGGAGGCCCGGACAGGAAGAAATTCCAGCCCCGCCGAATGCGCGAAGCACTGACCATGGATGCAAGTTACACCATGGCTCATTACGGACGCTATTTCCCAAAAGTTTTTTATGAATGGATGGGCGAGGAAAAACAAGTTGACGATGTTTTATTGATAGGAATTGAATTGTAATTATCTTTACATTTTTAAAGACTTCATACGCTATGAGCAGAGAAATTGAAAGCCATCGTTTTCTGGATTTTGCATACCAGCTTTACAAAACGATGAAAACAAATGAGATTAACCTTGTTTATGAAGGGGAAGTAACACAGGACATTACCAAGACCTTTACTTCTCTGACAGAAAGAAATATGGCTAAGTCAGAGGAATCGAATCAGGTTCAGAGAAAGGTGTTTAATGTGATGGTAGAATGCTTACAGAATATAAGTAAGCATGCCGACACCCTTTCGGACGATGATGAGGAAGAACGCCGTGGCATTGTGATGGTCAGCAGGGGAGATGAGAGTTACAAAATTATTACAGGCAATGTAATCCGGAATACCAAGGTGCCCAGTCTTAAAGAGAGTCTGGAACATATTAACAGTCTGGATAAAGCAGGTCTTTCGTCGCTCTATAAGCAGCAGATCGTGGAAAGTACAATCTCCGAAAAAGGGGGCGCCGGTCTTGGACTGATTGATATTGCCAAAAAAACAGGCAGTAAGCTATCCTATCAGTTCAAAGAGCTTAACGAAGAAGTCTCCTTCTTTATTCTTACTTCTACCATTAACAGAAACAGATAAAAAGTATATATATGGACGTGATAAACATACAGGGAACCGACGATACCCCTAACGTTATTCTGGACAAAGCAAGTGGCCAATTCGAGATTTCTGGCCGATCGTTGCCCGAGGACGTAAACATGTTTTACGAGCCTATCCTCGACTGGATTGACCAATACGCGGAAGATGCCAATGATCATACTGAGTTCAATTTCAAACTGGAATACTTCAATACTGCCTCTTCAAAGGTTATTCTAGATATTCTGCTGAAGTTTGAAGAAATCGTGGAGAATGGGAAAGAAGTTGTCATTAAATGGCACTACCACGAAGACGAGGAGGATATGCTGGAAGCCGGTGAGGAATATTCGGACATTGTAGATATTCCATTTGATTACGTACTTTATACCGATTAGTTCTCAGTTTACTAACCCACCTTTACAACTGTTCGATGAGTGAAGAAATTCTAAAAGCATTAATGCAGCTGTTTGGGCTTATTGCCAAGCAGGATGGGGGTGTTGAATCTAACGAAACTGAATACGTCAGAATATTTCTGGAGCAACAGCTCAATGCTGAAGCGGTGGAAGAATATTATGCATTGTTTCTGAAGCACTCGACCGATCAAAAGGGTGGTAAGGATGATGAGGAGGGTAAGGTTCGTCTTACCTCAATGAAGGACTCGGTTAGAATTCTGGGTATCTGCAAAAAAATTAATAAGCAGCTTAACCGGGAACAAAAAGTGGTCGTGCTGGTTCGTCTATACGAACTGGTCAATGCCGATCATAAATTTACCGAACAACGCATGGCCATTATTAATACGGTGGCCGATGTGTTTAGATTGCCCCGCAACGAAATTTCGCACATCGAAAATTTCGTGATAAACAACGATGCCGCAAAGCTCGATTTTGATGAGCTTATGATGGTTCGTGGTGAAGATCCCGGACTGGAAATGGCCCGGTTTATTCATGCACCCGGGCTCAACGGTTCAATTATTATTTTGCGGGTGAAAA
>NZ_JADQBH010000137.1 GCF_016278715.1 Marinilabilia sp.
CATGGCTTCTAATTGCCAGATAAGATTGCGCTTCTCAGGTTTCTCAGGTGCAAACACATATCCTTCGGTTACAACAATCCTCCCATTTTCAGGATCGATGTGCGCAAGACTCACGAAAGGGCCTCCCATCAAGTCGCCCTCCACACGCCAGAGTCCCCGCATTTCAACCACTTGATGGTCGTTATGCTCAAAACGCTTATAGGTAACAGGCAACCTGCTCTCAGTGGTCATATAAGAACCTTCGGCAGAGCCCGGAACATTAATCCTGAGAACTGAATCTCTTTTATTAAGAAGATTGGCTTCTGAAAAAGAATCAAAATCAGAATATTCAAAAGAGTAAACAAAAACACCCTGGCTAATAAGCGGAGTTTCCTGCGACATCCACATAAAATCTTTTCCGGGTTTGTTTTCATTGAAACTGGAAGGAATAACCATGTATGCTCCCCAATCTTCTTTAAACTCTTCCATCATATCACGGTGATTGTACTTCTCATAGTAATTGAGACTCCTGTCCCGCTCGGCCCTGACAAAAAAACCGGTTAGCCGGATTTCCTCGGCCTTCACAATCGAGTCGAGCTGCCATACATCCTTTGCCGTGATATGGGCCATAGCATGCTGTTTGGCCCACCGGTCTTTATAAAATTTAATGTCCGGTTTAAGATTTTTTGCAACATCCACAAGGATCAAATTACGGAAATTACGCATTCTTTCTCCAAAGGCCCGATGTGGAATGATAGAGATATCGAACAGAGGTTCGGCCTGTGGAAGAGCCATCACTTCCTGGCGCAAAACAGCCTCCAGGGTCTTACCTCCAACACTGTCTTTAACAGCATCGTTCATAACAACAAGCATCTCACCGGCACTCCCGGAAATGTTAGGTTTGTACGCACCTCCTTTATCCTTGCAACCACCGGTTACAAATAACAAAAGTATTGCGAGAAAAAAAGAAACCGACTCTATGTGATTAATTGTTTTCATCCACTTAATGTTTTTTGAATATTATATTTTCCGTAATCCACAAGAAGGAAAAACATTTTGATTCTCCAAGTGCAGACCACCTCAAAAATTACAAGTCAGCATAAATATCCCAATAAAAACCTGTACTGAAGTTAATGGCTGTATCAACAGCAAATATCTCCTCTTTACAAATTTAAGAAAACCAATAACAAAACAGCTCATCCTCCGGTTTTTAAATCTCCGGCATCCGCATTGTAATAATTCACATCGACCGTCTCCTCAATCTTAGATACAGAAATCCATCCGGAATCGTCTATTGTCGGTTTCCAAACAATTAATCGTTGCCCTGCATGAAGAAATTTATTATCTAAACCGTTCCATACCAAGATATCTTCGATGCGACATTGATACATCATTGCTATCTCATGAAAAAACTGTCCCGGAGCAACAATGTGAAATCCCTTTGCCCGACCTGATGTATCACCAGCTTCCGGAATGGTATTCACCACAGGTTCTTTTTCCACCTCAAAAAGATGATTTTTCTGATGAAAAACATCAAACATATTCTCAGGGAGCACAATTCTAACGGGCTCCGATTGCCTGGGGATGTAATCCATTTTATATACCGGATTCAGCATTCTCAATACTTCGACAGAAATGTCGGTATGCACTGCTATTTGCTCGAAAGAAATCCCTCCGATAACCGAAGTCGTCAATAAATCATCATAAGCAAAAACGGGCTCCTGTTTCTCAATTCCGTATCCTTCGTAATGATTCATTACATAATTGACAGCAACAAATGCCGGAACATACCCCCTTACCTGATCGGATAAATAAGGGCGTAATTTCCAGTAGTCTCTTTCTCCCCCCGATTTAGCAATCGCTTCTTTTACCGCACCAATCCCCCCGTTATAGGCAGCAATGGCAAGTAGCCAGTCATTGAAATTGGCATGAAGATATTTCAGATAACGACAGGCAGCATCGGTAGCTTTAACCGGATCGGCGCGTTCATCCACATAAGAATTCACTTCCAGATCGAACATCCGGGATGCCTGAAACAGAAACTGCCACAAACCATAAGCCCCGGATGAAGACTTGGCCCGGGGCTCAAGTGCGGATTCAATTACAGCAAGGTATTTTAATTCAAGGGGGAGATCATATTTATCGAGGTATTCCTCAAAGAGCGGAAAATACATCTCCGAACGCGCAATAATACCGGCCAGATGGTCGGGACGTTTCAATGTGTAAACATCAATATAGGCCTGGACGTGTTCGTTGTAGGTAAGTGAAACAGGTGTTTTCAGGTCAAGTTTTTCGATCCTTGAGCGCACCAGATATTCGGGAATATGAATATCCAATCCATCGGTCTGTCCTTTCCCAAAACCGATAAAAACAAACAATAAAACAACGGTAACCAGAAATTTTCTGATCATAAAAAATCACAATAAACTATCCGTAAAAGTTTTTCCAAAAAGATTCTTAACCATTAAACACTCAGACTCCTTTGGAGCTACCGCTCTTGTCTTCTTCGGTATCTTTGTGTTTGTCTTCGGAAGCCTCATTCCGGGCCTTTTTAAATTCTTTCATGCCCTGTCCAAGTCCTTTCATTAATTCAGGAATTTTTCGACCTCCAAACAAAAGCAGAATAGCCAAAATAATAACAATCCACTCCCAGCCACCGGGAATCACAAGGAACATTGAATAAAACGCCATATTCTTGAATATTAAGTAAAAAATCAAATTATTACAGTTGTCATTCTATCCGGACAACTCCTAACAAATGTAAAAATAAATCAGGAGCTTCTGCACAATGATTGATTAGAATTTCAGAACTTCATAAAACCTTTTTTCCGACCTTGAAGACACCATTTATCTTCAAATTTTTCAACCAACACTCCGAGAACCCCTCTTAAACGACTGACAAGAATCTAATTACAAAGCAACAAGAGCTGTCACCAATAAAAACATTGTGTCTTTTAAAATCCGTAGCTTTTGCCAAAAGTTTCTCTGGGTTGAAGCTTTTTTTAACGGTCACAAAAAACTGTATTCAGGAAAGACCGGTCATGCGGCTTTATTCAAATAGCCATCGGAACAAATCATTTCCATTAGCATAGAGCAACAGAGCTACCAAAAGAATCATCCCGACCAATTGTGCATGTTCCATAAACTTCTCGTTGGGTTTGCGTCGTGCAACTATTTCATAAAGTAAAAACATTACATGACCACCATCCAGAGCGGGAATAGGAAGGATATTCATAAATGCCAAAATAATGGAGAGAAAAGCTGTGGTTGTCCAAAAGCTGTACCAATCCCAACTGGCCGGAAATAAGCTGCCGATGGTACCAAAACCGCCCACCTGACGGGCCCCTTCTTTGGTGAAAATGAGCCGAAGCTGCTTCACATAACTCACAAGCAAATCGGTTCCCTTCTTGATTCCGGCAGGAAAAGCCTCAAAAAAGCCGTATTTTTTGGTTTCTACATCCAGATAGGCAGCCGGGGAACGTGGAGCAATACCAATTTTCCCCGATTTATTGACATTGATGGGCAGAGTCAGTAATTCTCCATTTCGGTAAAAAGAAACGGTAGTGGAGTTCCCTTTGTGATGAAACAGTTCATTCACAAACTCATCAAAAAAAGGTGCCTCCTTATCGGCAACGCCCACCAGGCTATCGCCTTTCAGAATTCCGGCTTCTTCAGCCGGCATTCCTGCTACCACAGAATCAACCACAAAAGGAATTCTGTACTGTGCAAATTTCTTCACCTCTTCGCTAAGGAACCGCTGCCCCAGCTCATCGGGAAGTGCCAATTCAAAAACAGAATCGCCCCGCTGCACCGTGAAAGTTGATGGATCCTCCAACAACACGTGATGATGCACATCACTTATTGTATTCACCTTGAGTGTATCAACGTACAAAATACGGTCTCCGTCCTGCAAGCCGATTTCAAGTCCTATGGGATGATAAGCATACCCATAAGTGGCGCCCTCTACGGGAACATACGACTCTCCCCAACTGAAAAGAATCATCCAGAAAATCACAATGGCGAGGATGAAATTCACCAATACACCGCCAACCATAATCAACAATCGTTGCCATGCAGGCTTGGCACGGAACTCATGAGGTTGAGGTGGCTGTTTCATCTGCTCCTTATCCATCGACTCATCAATCATCCCGGATATTTTTACGTATCCACCAAGGGGCAACCAGCCAACACCATACTCAGTTTCGCCCTTTTTAAATTTAAAGAGAGAAAACCCGGCATCGAAAAAAAGATAAAACTTCTCTACCCTTGTTTTAAAAAGTCTTGCGAAAAGAAAATGTCCAAATTCGTGCAAAATCACCAAAATCGACAAACTAAGTATAAGCTGTAATGCTTTAATCAGAAAATCCATGCTATTAGATAAAAATAAAAATCATAAAAAAAATGCATCCTCAAACACCTGAACTTCTTCCATCCTCGTTTAATACTCAACTTATAAAAAGGAAGCAGTTTCAGAAGCCCACAAATATATTGATTTTCTTCATTTAGCCACAATTTCGAGGGCAACTCTTCGGGCTTCCTTATCTGTTTCGAGGTAATCATTCAGTCCGGGGTGCTTTACAAAAGAAGTCTGCTGCATAGTTTGTTCAATGACCCCCGACATTTCCACAAAACCGATTTTGGTTTTCAGGAAGGCATCAACCGCCACTTCGTTGGCCGCATTGAGAATACAAGGCATATTACCTCCCCGGGTCATTGCCCCAAAGGCCAGTGACAGATTGCGAAAAACCTCAATATCGGCCCTTTCGAAGGACAAATTAGGATAATCAACAAAATTAAACCGGGGAAAATCATTCTCCAGTCTTTGGGGGTACCCCATAGCATACTGAATAGGAAGCTTCATATCGGGGAGCCCCATCTGAGCCTTGATGGAACCATCGGCAAACTGAACCATTGAATGAACAATGGACTGCGGATGCACCACGATTTCAATCTGTTCAGGTTTTAAATCAAAAAGCCACATCGCTTCAATGGCCTCAAACCCTTTATTCATAAGAGATGCCGAATCAATGGTGATTTTATCCCCCATCTTCCAGTTAGGATGATTCAGTGCCTGACAGCGGGTTACCTTTCTCAAAAAGTCCACGTTCCTGCCCCGAAAAGGCCCGCCCGAAGCTGTAAGAATAATTTTCTCCACCTTATTACCTGTCTCCCCTGCAAGACACTGAAATATGGCAGAGTGTTCCGAGTCAACCGGAAGTAAGGGTACCCCTTTTTCACGGGCAAGATCCATCACAAGATCTCCGGCAACAACCAGCGTTTCCTTATTTGCCAGTGCAATGGGTTTCCCGGCTTCAATCGCCCTGAAAGTCGGTACCAATCCGGAAAAACCCACCAAGCCCACCAATACCATGTCCACAGTACCCATTGCGCCCACCTGGGCCAGCGCATCAGCTCCGGCATAAACTTTAATTGGATGGTCTGAAAGCTGTTCACTCACCCATGAGTACTTTTCGTCGTTTCCTATCACAACCACATTGGGTTGAAATTTGATGGCCTGCCTTACCAGTAATTCTGCATTCTGTCCGGCAGTTAGGACTTCTGCTTCGAAAAGAGTTGGGTGTTGTTCAATTACCTCAAGGGCCTGCGTACCAATAGACCCTGTTGATCCAAGAATGGCAATACGACGCTTCATTAAGATTTTTTTCAAGAATGGATTTTTCCCGGGGCTTAAGAAAAATGAATACCGGGATTAACAACTAAAACACTAAAAAGAAATATATTCCTGAGGGTCCAGAGGCACCCCATTGTACCACAATTCAAAATGCAAGTGCGGGCCGGTGGTTAGTTCCCCGGAATTTCCCACATGGGCAATTGCCTCGCCTGCTTTCACATGGTCACCTGTAGATTTCAGCAAACGTTCATTGTGTTTATACATAGAAATCAAATTATTGGCATGTTGCACCTGAATCACATAACCAGTTTCCACCGTCCATCCCGAAAACACCACAACACCATCCATCGTTGCGGAAACACGAGCCCTCGGCCCGGCAACAATATCCACCCCGAAATGCCCTCGCGGATCCCCAAATCGATTCACCACCATGCCTTTAAGCGGAGTAAAAAAGAAAGTATTCTCCAAAAGAGAACCCGGATGAACCTTTGCACTGTGAGAAAGGTTGTATTTTTCTTCTTTCTCTACCAATGCCCTGAAAGCTGAATCCTCTTCAGACCTGCTGAATTCCACATCCATCGTACTAGGGACAGGAGATGAACTTTTCTCTTCGACATCTTCTTCTGGTTTTTCCCGCGTTTCTTCGGGCAGGTTTCCCCGGATAATACCCTGCATATTGTCAATGAACTTATTACGCCGTTCTATCTCCACAAACAAGGAGTCCACCCGCTGTGCGTTTCGAACAATCATCAATCGCTGATTCGCATCCGGATAACCCGGAATATATTCCCGCAAGCCGGTAAAGGCAATAAGCAGACTAACCAATACGATAAGCAGGATAGCAGAGAAGCCCACAATGGTAAAAACATTTAACCGGGAAAGCCTTATCACAAGAACTTCCTCATAAGTCTGCTCATTAAAAATGGCCAGCTTATATTTATTCTTAAGCTTATCAAAAAAAACTTTTCGCTTACTTTCTGCCATGGTAAAATTTCAATGTCCAAAACACGCTCTCAATGCTGACAAAATTAAATATAATTGACGAGGTTACGAAACAACTTTACAAAACACAACGCCAAACATCCTCAAAAAGAAGCAGCAACAAAAAAAGTTAGTTATTTAGCAGTTTTTAACACCCGAAACATTTGGAAAACGAGATAATACCCTCTATATTTGCAACCGCTAAAGAGGAAAAAGATTATTGAAAATATATTGCGGGGTGGAGCAGTTGGTAGCTCGTTGGGCTCATAACCCAAAGGTCATCAGTTCGAGTCTGGTCCCCGCTACTGGAAGCCGTAAAACATTTTTTGTTTTACGGCTTTTTCATTTATAAGTTTTGGGTAAAAACTCAATTCCAAAGCAGATCTATTGACATAAAAGTACTTTTTACCTATCTTTCGTAATATTAAGCACTTCAAACCTCCTCAAGCATGCAATACATTAAAAACCTGAGCCTTCCAATCATTTTCATTTTATTTTTCTCATTGCCTTTAACAGGACAGGATAGAATTACAGGACATAATTATGCCACCCGTTCTGAAATAATCGGAAAAAAAGGAATGGTGGCCACCAGTCACCCGCTTGCCACCCAAATAGGTCTGGATATACTGAAGCAGGGAGGAAATGCAGTAGATGCTGCCATAGCTGCCAATGCAGCATTAGGATTAATGGAACCCACCGGGAGTGGAATTGGAGGGGATCTTTTTGCACTGGTTTGGGATGCTGAAAGCAATAACCTATACGGGATAAACGGAAGCGGTCGATCGCCCCAGCTACTTACCATTGATTATTTCTTATCCAACCGAATGGAAAAGATTCCCGCGTTTGGCCCTTTGCCTGTAACAGTTCCGGGATGCGTGGATGCGTGGTTCGAATTGCACGATAGGTTTGGCACCACACCAATGAGTAAAATTCTGGAACCATCCATTCAATATGCAGAAGAAGGTTTTCCGGTAACAGAATTAATCAGTCACTACTGGACGTTATCCTTAAAAAGGTATCAACCCTACCCTAATGTCATGGAAACCTATTCCATTAACGGCAAAGCACCTCAAAAAGGAGATTTATTTAAAAATCCGGATTTGGCGAATACCTATAAATTACTGGCCAAAAACGGGAAAAAGGCATTTTACAACGGCCCGATCACCAAAACCATCGTAAATTTCATACAGGGACAGGGAGGTTTCTTATCTGAAGAAGATTTTGCTTTACATAAAACTGACTGGACCAAACCTGTTTCCATTGATTACAGGGGGCATAAGATTTGGGAACTCCCACCCAACGGACAGGGAATTACCGCCCAGATAATGTTAAATATTCTGGAAGGATTTCAGTTTTCTCAAAATGAATTTGGCACAGCCCGTCATCTACACCTTGTTACAGAGGCCAAAAAACTGGCCTTTGAAGACAGAGCCCGGTTTATTGGCGATCCGGATTTCTACAATATTCCTTTAGACAAACTGTTGTCAAAAGAGTATGCAGCCCAAAGAAGAGCGCTGATTGACACCTCTTCCGCCCAGGCATTCACTTATGAAGCTCCAAACCTAAGCGAAACCATTTATCTAACCGTAGCCGATCAATGGGGCAATATGGTTTCACTCATTCAAAGCAATTACCGGGGGATGGGTTCTGGGATGGTTCCTCCGGGACTTGGATTTATGTTGCAAAACAGAGGGGAGCTTTTTTCCCTGGCTCCGGGAGCTGTTAATGAATACGCTCCTGGAAAACGCCCTTTTCATACGATAATTCCGGCTTTTGTCACCAAAGACAACAAGCCGTGGTTAAGTTTTGGCGTGATGGGTGGAGATTTTCAACCGCAGGGGCATGTACAAATAATAATGAATCTTATTGATTTCAATATGAATCTTCAGGAAGCAGGCGATGCCCCCCGTTTTTCTCACACAGGAGGAAGTTCACTCACCGGACAGCAGATAAAGACAACCGGCCAGATCCATGTGGAAAGCGGGATTCCTTATGAAACGGTCAGAACACTCCTTCAATTGGGGCACCCCGTCAGCTTCGATCTGGGCGGATATGGTGGATTTCAGGGTATTATGTATGACCACCAAAGAGGCATTTACATAGGAGCATCGGAGTCTCGTAAAGACGGACAAGCTGCAGGATATTGAAGTCAATACCAAATTAGAGAGAGAACGCCTTCAAGTCATCAGTAAAACTCTGTTCGTCAAAAGATTTTGGTTAAATTGCGGATAATATTTTTCTTTGGTCATTACAACAAGCATTTTGGCAAACACACATTTTCTGGAACACATGAGCTTAATTAAAGCAATATTCAACTTGAAGAAAAACAAAGACTCTTTACCAAAAGAATCTTCTGATTTTTTCTCATGTCAGTCCACTTCCCTTTTATTAGAAGAACTCAACGCCAGATCTAAAGAGGTAATTGGGTTCTCCTCCATTGACGCTTTAACTCTGAAGATTTCAAAAATCAGTCAGGTCGAATACATTATCATTGCCAAAATCACAAACGAAAACAGGTTCAAAGCCATCAGCGTTTGTCATCAATCGAACCTGATTCATGACCAGGATATTGAATTTGAGATCGACTCATTCTTCACATCCGGCCCCCCCGGCACCGTTCTTGAATTAGATGCACCAACAATTTTTTCTCAAACAAATATCCGGACAAATAAGGCAAAACATGGCTCGGCTCTACTCATTAGCGACAACAACAGGACGCCTATTGGGGTAGTGGTGGGGATTTCCAGGTCAAAAGACGCCCAAAAAATAGCCAATATTCTAAAATTCTTCTCTTTCAATATTTCCGCTGAACTAAGACATCTTATCTCAAAGGAAAAACTGGAAAAGAAAAACAAAAAATTACTTAGAACAGAGGAGGAACTGAAGTTAAAAAACCAGTTACTGGACAATCTCAATAAAAATATTTCAAAAGCCAAACAGGTAGTTGATGAAAGCAGTAGGTTAAAATCTGCCTTTCTGGCCAACCTGAGTCATGAAATAAGAACCCCCATGAATGTTATAATGGGATTCACCGAATTGTTGAGTGCCGAGAATATGAGTTCTACTCAAAGGAGAAACTACATTGATATCATTCAGCAAAATGGCACACGGCTGCTTCAAATTATGGATTCACTCATTGATATATCCAGATTCCAGGCCAAAAATATTGGTAAAGAGCAACAGGCATTTTCATTGAATCAGATGATGCAACAACTTTACAATAATTTCCAAGCGGAAATTGATGCTTCGGGCAAACCCATTTCACTGAACCTCATGCATACCATAAGTGATGGAGAAGATATCGTAATCCTGGATAAAGAAGCCACCTACAAAGTCCTAAATCACCTTCTGGATAATGCCGTTAAATTCACAGCCTCTGGAATTATCAGTTTCGGGTATGAAATCAAAGACAAACAAATTCTATTTCATGTGGAAGATACGGGAGTTGGTGTTCCGGAAGGAAAAGAAAAAGAAATTTTCGATCTCTTCCGACAAGGTGACTTACGCCTTAGCCGGCAATTTGGAGGAACAGGACTGGGACTGGCAATTGCAAAACGATATGTAAATGCGATGAATGGACAAATTTGGTGCAAAAACAATGAAGAACCAGCACGCGGAACCATATTCAAATTTTCGTTACCCTTGCTAAGCAAAAAGAAAATTGAAATAGATTCCTCCGCTCAGAAATCGACCCGACCAAATATTGCACAGTCATCTTCAATGGTCAGCAATCAAACGTTATCTCAATAAACCTGAAGTTTAAAATGCTGCCATCAGCAATCCGATATCTTTAGATGGAAGCTTCAGTTTTTCACCTACCTTGTAACTGGTAAGAATACCCTTATAGAGATAAAGTCCATGACTCACACCCACATCCTGCTTTATCAATTGATTGATGCCCCCGGCCAATGCCAGGCGCAAAAGCACGGGAGCAAAAATATTGCTAAGTGCAATTGAGGATGTTCGGGCAACACGTGAAGCAATATTGTGTACCCGGTAATGAATTACTCCATGATGAATTGTCACCGGATTATTGTCTGAAACTGATCCGGAAGCTGCTTCAAGACAACCCCCGTTCCCCATATTCAAATCCACAATAATACTTCCGGGCTTCATGCCAGACACCTGTTCATCAGAAATCAGGAACCCACTCTGAGGATCAAAATAACGAATACTGCCAATAACTGCATCAGCCGAACGCAATGCTTTGCTCAACACCTGAGGATGCAAAACAGAGGTAAAAAGCCGCTGTCCCACATTTCTTTCCAACTCCCTCAAATTCCGATAAGAATTATCAAAAACCTTCACCTGACATCCCAGCCCCAAAGCGGCTCTCACAGCAAATTCACCGGCAGTGCCGGCTCCAATAACCACCACTTCGGCCGGAGAAATGCCTGTTATACCACCCAGCAAAACACCCTTTCCCTCTTTGCTGTTACTCAGGTATTCCGAAGCAATCAATATGGAAGTATAACCCTCTATCTCACTCATGCT
>NZ_JADQBH010000224.1 GCF_016278715.1 Marinilabilia sp.
CCAGTGGATGCCGGTCAATAAATTGCAGAGCAACAGCCCCAACTGATAAACATCCGATAGTGTGGTTATTTTTTCGTTGTTTTTTTGTTCCGGGGAAGCGTAACGCGGTGTATAGGCGTTAAATATTTCGTTATCGGTTTCTGCATCTTCGTATATTAATGCTATTCCGAAATCCATTAATTTAAGGAACCCGTTTTTGTCGATAAAAATGTTATTCGGTTTAAGGTCTTTATGGATTATTAGGTTTTGATGAGCATAATTTACAGCCTGGCAAACATCAATGAATAACTCTAACCGGTCGTCGATACTTAGATTGTGTTGATTGCAGTAATCTGTAATCGGCAAACCCTCGATAAACTCCATGATAAAATAGGGACGTCCTTCTTCGGTTAACCCGCTATCGTAAATGGATGCAATGTGCGGATGATTTAAATTGGCCAGAATTTGTTTCTCCCGACGGAATTGTGCTTTCAACGGCTCATTATGGAGGCTCTCCTTCAGTACTTTAATGGCCACCTGCTGCTCATATTCGCCATCGGTACGTCGGGCCCTGTAAACGTGCGACATTCCACCACCCGAAATCAATTCAATGATTTCATAGACTCCTATTTGGTAACCTTCCGGATAGACTTTTTCTGTTATCGAATTTCTGATATTTTCGCTGAGCCTTGAAAAGTAGCAGGTTGCTAAATCGCGCTCGTCCAGTAAAACTTTGATTTCTTTGTAGTATTGGGGATATTTATCTTTCAGTTCCCGAAGGGTGTTCTCAATATTATTGGAGGAGCCAATATCTTCATCAATATAAGGTTCAATAACCTGCCATATTTCGTCACTGATAATGTCCATATTGAAGCTTGAGTTATGCTGAGTATTCGATGTTTTTGGGAGTCTGAATCTGTTTTATCTTTTGATGCAGCCAGATTTTCCCCATGGCCCAGCTTCTTTTTACAGACGAAGGTGAAATGTTCAGTGCCTGGGAGGTTTCTTCGATGTTCATACCTCCAAAGAACCTGCATTCCACAATTTTAAGTACTGTTTTGTTGTACCCCTCTAGTTTTTTCAGGGCCATCTCAAGCGCTTCGATATCTTCAGCAGCTTCCTGGCTTAAGTTGATATTAAATTGGTTCGGTATTTCTACGGGTTGATGCTCACGTTTTTTTGCCAGTTTTTTTCGAGCATAATCGGCCAGGATGTGCCTGATAGCCTTGGAGGCAATACTGTAAAAATGTCCGCGGCTTTCCCATTGTAATGATTCATTTCCTGCCAGTTTAATATAGGCTTCATGAACCAGTGCCGTTGTGTTTAAAGTATCAAACTCCGAACGGTTGTATTTGATGTTGTGAGCCACTTTTTTCAACTGCCCGTAAACAAGAGAGAAAAGTTGGTTGTAGGCTTTTTCGTCTCCCTTATTGCAGTCGTCCAGCAACTGTGTAATGAAGTTGTTTTGGTCATTCCCTTGCATATCGTTTTGGTTTAAGGTATAACGGTGTATACGTTCTGTATTAACCCAATACTGTTAAATAAGTAACGGAATGCCTGAATTATTGTTTAAACTGCTTGTTGATAGATTGGATTTTATTGTTTTCTCTTTCTTTTCGTTCCCCTTATTGCTTCCTCTTTCCATGGATCTTCGGGCCAGGCATGTTTAGGATAACGGTTTTTCAGTTCCTTCTTTACTTCATAATATGTGTTGTTCCAGAAACTACGCAAATCAGCAGTGACCTGAACAGGTTTGAAACCAGGAGAGAGTAGATGCAACAACACCGGTCTTTTACCCTCGTTGACGGTAGGAGTGTCGGTCATTCCGAATATTTCCTGCAGACGAACGGCCAATACCGGAGCTGATCCATCAGGCTGATAATTTAATTTTATGTTGGAACCACTTGGAACCGTTATTCGAGTTGGAGCCAGGCGTTCCAGAGCTGTTTGTTTGTCAGGAGGGAGATGATAATGCAAGGCATTGAGTAACTCAATTTGTTTGAGGTCTTCGTTGCGTTTGATGTTGCTCAAATAGGGAGTTAGCCAATCTTTGCAGGTTTTAAGCAGGGTGGAAGTAGTAACATCCGGCCAGTTTTCTTCGGGCCGCCAGATTTTAAGACTGATTATTCGGTTTTGCCATTGTTCTGTTTCGTCGTTAAAATCCAGTAGGTTTTCACCCTCTTTGACGATTGCCTCGCAAATTGAAGTCAAAATTTTGTATGGGTCTGGCGAATCTATGGGGTTTGATTGCAATACCAGACTGCCAATTCGTAAATCCCGGGTGGCAACCAGGCCTCCTTTCCGGGTGTCCCAGGTAATGGTTTCGGAGGTTTTTATCAAGGGTTTCAGGTCAGCAGGATTCAAAGGTGCCGCCAGGAAAATTTTACCCATTCCCTGCCGTGCATCCAGGTGAGCCACCGACAGCCAGGGCTCGTGAGCCAAATCATCTTTATGTGATGCAATGGCATAGCTTCCGTTGGAGAGTTGAAAACGGGCTTCGTTTCCGGGGCGTGCTGAGGCAATACGTTCCGGATATGCGTGAACCAGTAGCAACCCTGTATCGAAAGGGTCAAATGATTCGTTTTCAGGTTTGCTGTCGAACATCCGGTGATAGTATTCTGCAACTTTTATGATTTTGTTCCACCGTTTGTTATTTCTTTTCTCTCGTCGTTGACGGCGTAGTTCTTCTATCCTGAGGTTAATATCAATTCCTGTTTCCCGGGGCATGGGGTCGCGTTCTTCCAATATTGCTGCCAGGTCAGCTGCCAGGGGCAGGTGGCCTGAAGAATCGGCCATGAGGAGCATGTGTGCGATTCGTGGATGGCAAGGGAGGGCGGCCATCTCTTTTCCGTGTGGGGTTATCTTATTGTTTTCGAGTGCTTCCAGTTGATGAAGTGTCTCCAAAGCTTCGTCCACATGAGATTTGGGAGGGGGAGTGGGCCAGTTGAGAGAATAGACATCGGTTATTCCCCACACCGCCAGATCAAGGATCATGGACGACAAATCAGAAGTCTCAATTTCCGGAACTCTGTGTTCCTGCATTCGGTGTTCATCGGCCAGCGTCCAGAGACGATAACATTTGCCTGGGCCCAGCCTGCCTGCCCGTCCGGCTCTCTGATTAGCTGCATCGAGAGTGATTTCTATGGTGGTCAGCCGTGAGAGTCCGGTTCCGGGGTCGAATTGTAACGTACGGCCGTAACCGGAATCCACCACCATGGATACACCTTCGATGGTAATACTGGTTTCTGCAATGGAAGTGGCTAATACAACCTTCCGTTTTCCATGTGTATTTGGAAGAATGGCGGCCAGTTGTGCTTTTGGGGGTAACTGACCGTAAAGCGGATGGATGGCAATATTGACCAGATTCTTTTTCAGAATCTCTTCACATTTCCGTATTTCTCCTTCTCCCGGAAGAAACGCAAGAATATCTCCTTTATCGTTTTTTGCAGCCCTGGATACAATCGCTGCCACATTTTCAGCAACAACCATCACATCACGGTTGCCTGTGTGCGTTATCTCCACCGGATATTGCCGTCCCTGGCTTTCCACTACCGGGGCCCCGAGCATTTCTGAGAGATGAGGTAAATTAAGTGTGGCCGACATAACCATCAATCGTAAATCGGGACGTAGCACTTCCTGGCTTTGACGTGAGAGAACCAGGGCTATATCGGCAAAAATACTGCGTTCGTGGAATTCATCGAAAATGACCATTCCTACAGCTTCGAGGGCATTGTCGCTTTGGAGCATACGGGTTAGAATTCCTTCTGTGACCACTTCAATGCGAGTGTTTTTACTTATCTTGTTATCAAAACGTATGCGATATCCAATGCTTTGACCTACCTCTTCATTGAGCAATGAAGCCATGCGCATGGCAATGGTACGTGCAGCAAGACGACGGGGCTCCAACATAATGATTTTTTTGTCTCCAAGCCACTGTTCATTCAACAATGCTAAGGGCAGAAGGGTGCTTTTTCCGGCGCCCGGGGGTGCACTTACAATGAGGGTATTTCCTGTTTGAAGTTTTTCACGGATTTCGGGGATGACTTCGTTTACCGGAAGATTGATTTTTGAAGGATTGAATAGTATGCTTTTCACTTGATTAATTTGTGTTTTGCAAAGATACCGGATTAAGTGTTTATAAAAAAACCGGGTAACCTACCGTAAATATCTCTTCAAGGACATTCCGTGGTTAACCGGAACACAAAATAGTAGAAATCAACTGTGCTAGTCTATCTCAAAGGATATTTTAGCATTAACGGCATAGGAAACAATTTGGTTGTTTTCTACATTGGCATTCATGTTTTCGATGTAAATTGATTTAATGTTTTTTACAGTCTTAGAGGCTTCAGCCACAGCATTCTGCGTTGCTTCTGTAAAACCTTTGTCTGATGAAGCGATAACTTCAATTACTTTAACCATTTTCATAGTAGAAAATTTTAGAAGATTAATGATTTTCAGATGACAATTAAAATACAAGGTTTTAACCCTCTTCATATTTAATGACTTCTACCGGACAACTTTCGGCTGCCTCTTTAATCTCTTCGGCATAATCATCATAATTTACGTCTTCTTTGACAATAGCCACATCTTCTGGCAGGTCGAATACTTCCGGACAAATGTCAACGCAAAGATTGCAGGATGTGCAACCATCTTCCATCCAAATTTTTTTTATAGCCATAATTAAAAATTTAAAGTGTCTGAATTCAATTTTTTTAATTTACAAATAGATGGCCGGAAGGTCAATGGCTGATAGAAGATTTGTTTCAAAAAAGAGAGGTACAAAGAATTGGTGTTTTTACTAACGCTTACCATATAAATAAAAGGCTGCCAGAATTTTGGCAGCCTTAACTAATCCCAATTGATTGGGTCTATTTTTAAAGTAAAGATGCATCAAGAGAAATGGCCACACCTTGCTTGAGCGCTTTTGATACCGGACAATTCTCTTTGGCTTCATCCGCAATTTTTAGAAATTCGTCCTTATCCATTCCGGGCACTTTTCCCTTGGTTGTCAGATGAATTTTGGTGATACTGAAGCCATCAGCTCCTTTTTCTATGGATGCTTCGGCTTTTGTTTCCACGCTTTCGGGTTCATGACCTGCTTCTGACAGTGCGTGAGAAAAGGCCATCGAAAAGCATCCGGCATGTGCAGCAGCAATCAATTCTTCCGGGCTGGTGCCGTCTTTACTTCCTTCGAAACGCGATTTTGCTGAAAAATTTCCTTGCCAGGCACCTTCGCCCACATTCATTGTTCCTTTTCCTTTGGCAAGATTTCCTTTCCATATAGCCGATGATTTGTGTGTACTCATAACAAATATTTTTATGGTTCAACATTCAACTATATAGTCAACAATGTAACGCTTAAATGGTTGTGTCAGCTAGATATTTCATGCTGGTAGCATAAATGTACGACACTTTCAGCTTAGATAATTCTTTAAAAAAGTCATTGGAGTGTTGTTAACAAGTTGAGATTGATTTCCCGAATTGTCGGGATTAGCAATGACAGATTAGTTTCTACTTACGTTAGTGAAAAAGAGCTCATTAAAAAGCCTATACGTTGAGATGAAATAACGTGAGGATTATAATATCAAAGAGTTACTATGTTGGCTCTCATTGCTCATTTCGTTATCGACTACAAATTTTTTTTTTATTGGTAAATGCTCTTCAAATCTTTTTCAAAAAGAGTATAGGGATGCTTGTAGAATTCCAGAAAATTGGGAACGCTTTTGTGTCCGGGAAAGGGGGCATAATAGTGGGTAGAACTGTGAACATCGTTTCGCCACACTAGCACATAAGCGAGTTTGGAGTTGTACATTTGCATTGTTTTTAACAACGTTTCTGTCCACCACGTAGTGTCGGGTATTGATTCGAGCCCTGTTTCGGTAAATGCTGCCAGTTTTCCGGCTTTTTCTGCATAATCCGAAACGATTTTTAGCTTTTTTGCTGCGGTTTCAAGGTCATAACGGTCACGCCCAAGGTCAGCATAATTGTCCATTCCAACCATATCAACCCATTCATCGCCTGGGTACCGTTCCAGAAATTCTTCCTCATTGTTGAACCGATTATCAGGAGAAAAAGCATAGATGAAATTGTGTACATTCAACGAGTCTCTCAAATAAGAAACGGTAAATTTCCACAAATCCGTGAATTCTTCTTTGGTACAATGGGAGGCACCCCACCAAAACCAATCTCCGTCAAATTCATGAAAAGGACGGAAAATAACAGGAACAGAAGTCCCGTCTTTTGCTTTCAGACTATTGGCCCAGTTTCCGACGGTGGTAAGTATTTCTTTATACTTTTCATGGGCTTGACCACCCGGAATTATGTACTTTACGGCGGGCAGAGATACAGAATCAACCCAGTAGAAACGACCCTCCGAAACCGGATTGGAGAAAATGCCAGGCTACTGTGGTTACTCCCCCTCTTTCGTAAGTATCAATGACGTTTTTTCGCAGCGTTTCCACATTTTTATTGATTTCTTCTTCCGAAACCCCTGAAAAGCCCATGATATCTACTCCAATCACGGCAGGGTGTGAACCGGTTACTGATTGAATATCTGAGCGGTTCTCATCGCCTTGCCAACCGTGACCATATTCGGTGGCATGTTGATGACCGAATAGGGTATGGTTTTGGGAAAGTTCTTTTAAGTTGTCAAACAATGCTTTCGTTTCTGAGGTAGCATTTTTATCAACAAGTGAATGGGCGCTTTCAGAGGTGCACGAGAATGTCAGGGCTGATATTGAAACCCAGAATAATACCGTTTTAAACTTTTTAATAGTCATGGTGATTGGAAAAAGGTGTCTTGTTTTTTAGAGCAATATAAAATAGTCCGTTTGGCTTATATAAAGACCCCATAATCAGCTGTTATATCTAAAAGTTGCATTGTGTTAAAATGCAGAATTCCAACCCAATACGATTTATTTTAATCCATTTGTCTTAATATCTAACGGTCTATTGAATATAGCTAAAGCCCGTTAAACAAACGAATTCAAATTTTCCCTTCCCTATAAAACCGAATAGGCGAGGTTCTTCGTGTGAGGAGCCTACAAATAAAACGGTTACAAGTAGTTTCGCTGATAATAGTGACAACTTATCTATCACTTAAATCTATCTTTTTATTAAGGTTTTCGATTGGTTAAAAAGGAAAGTCCTCTTCGTGATCGATCTCTTGTTTTTTGCCAAAATCGGGTTTGTCTGCCAGTTGTTGTTCAGGGTTTCCATTCACATAAATGGCCTTGTAAGGTTGTGGAACCGGACATGGATATTCACAGGCCCCGCAGCCGATGCAAATGGACTGGTCAACTTCAGGAATCCGGAGACTATCCTTATAAGGCACCATAGTCACAGCCTTTGTGGGACAATGCTCAGAGCAAGCTCCACAGACTGTTTCATCGGTATAGACAATGCAATTTTGTTTTACAAAAACGGCCTTTCCCAGTTGAGTTATCTGTTTTTCCTCCAGCGGAAGTGGGAGAAGGGCTCCGGTTGGGCAGACCTCTCCGCATTTTGTGCAATCGAAATTACAAAAATAGGTAGCATAGTCCATGTGGGGCTGCATGAATCCTTCTAATCCGTAATGGGTGAGTGATGGTTGTAAAACACCTGTGGGGCAAGCTGTAACGCAAAGGGAACAACCTGTGCAAATGTCATTGAAACGTTTGATATTAAATGCACCCGGAGGGGTTACAGGATATTCCTTATTATTTAGTAAAAGATCCTTCTGATTTTCCGGAAGTTTGTTCTTTTTCAGAGCATAAATACGGCTTCCGGTTAATAATGCCAATCCCGTAACCAGCAATTTACGGCGGTTGCTGTCTGTAGCTTGTTGCATTTCTTTCTTGGGCATGGTTGCTTCTTTAAAATCCACCGGTTTTTGGGTTTTATGAGTAGCCGGACGCAGAGAAAGTGCCAATTCGGGGCAAGTGTCCAGACAATTGAAACAGGCAACACAGCGGCTGTTGTCAACCGAATAGTTGCGGATATCGATGCATTCGCTTTTGCATACTCCTGCACATTTCCCGCAACGGGTACATGTAGCTGCATTGAACTGAACTTTAAGGAAGCTGAATTTGGAGGCTACGCCCAATAACGTACCAACCGGACAAATGGTGTTGCAGAATAGCCGTCCTCGTTTCCAGGCAAAATAACCGATGGCAACAATGGTGGCTAAAGATAATATTACCGGAACCAGGTAAGGCATCATTAAGTTTACATGATAGACCGAATAGATTTCAAAATTCTGTAAAGCAGGAGCTATTACTCCATTGTTGAGCCATACCGCCAGGGGTTTGAAAAGGTAGGTGAAAGTTCTGCCTGCTATGCTGTATGGATCGAGCCAGGTTACAATCCAACCGGCTCCAAAAATTATGGCTAATGCCATGATTCCAAGGAATGTGTAACGTAAAACAGGATGTGCTTTTTTGTATTTAAAGAACCTTTTCTTTTTCGATTTCCAACGGGCAATTTTGTTTATCACATCCTGCAATATTCCCAGTGGGCAAATGACTGAACAGTAAATTCGTCCTGTGAGAAAAGTCAACAACAAAACCACTAAAAAACCGCCCGCCGTGGTAAGTGAAAAAACCGCCAGAAAATGCAGCAATGAAGGAACAAACTGAAGGTATAAAATGGAGTCGAATGTTTCGTTGGGAATCCATTCATACAGGTCAATAAACAGTACGAATGTGAGGATTAACACCAACAATGCAAGAAACACCCTGCTTTTCTTGAGGAAACGGTAGAACATCATTCGTAAAAAATTATTTAAGATAATTGAGTGGAATTCTTAATTGCATTGTAAACAGTTTCTTGTGGACAATTTTAGAAATCAAAGGCTGTCCTTGTTGCATTACAATAGGATGTGTCATTAAACGATAAACCGGTTTCCGGGTCAGGTTCCGGAAACCGGGAAATTGGTTAGAGACTATGAAAATCGTTAAGCTATTTTTATGCGTTTAATTGCAATGTTTTGAAGATTCATGGTACCTAATCCCATTTCATCCGCAATGCGAATGTGCTTAATATCCTGGGGTTTTTCACCAAACATCATCGTTGCTGCAGCATCTACTGCTACTATATCTTTTCCGGCGATCAGAGCTCTTAGATCTGCTACATCAGAAACTGATACTCCGCGTGGACCGTTTCGTGTCATCATACGGTAACCGTCGATGATATTGAGATCCGGTTTGCGGTAAGTGAGGAAATCAGCAATGCACTGGCTCAGGTCGTTTCCGTGATAATATCCGCGGTCCCAAACGACACCCATGAGGTTTTTCATCGCCAGCGAAACCGTTGTGGAACCATGATGTTTCAAAATGGGAACATTAATGAAAACATCTGCATCCATTAGGTCACGATGCACCTTGGTACTTTTTAGTTTTTTTCCCTGAGGAAGCGATACTTCCTGATAGAAGGATTCGTTGTTTCCGGGAACTACGTTGGCCCCGGCACTGCGGGCAGCCTCCTCCACTCCGCTGTTGCGATAACAACGATCCCACTGGTCGCAGGTATGGTCAAAAACGACTACTTCTGATGCGCCTGCATCAAGACAACTTTTTACAATTTTGTGAATCAGGTCGGGATTGGTGTTTCCTGCTCTTTCGGGCGGAACATCCCAACCAATATTGGGTTTTACAAGTACTTTCTGTCCGCTTTTTACGAATTTCCCCATTCCTCCGAGGGCTTCCATTGCTTTTTCGAACATATCAACTGCTTCGCCGCCACGTACAGCGACCAAATCGAACTTACCTTCTTCTGCAGGTAATCCAACTGCATTCAGTCCACCAAAATTAGGAACTAAAGCCCCGGCCAGTCCAAGACCAGCTCCTTTTATCAGAAAATCTCTTCTTTTCATACAAGTCCTCCTTCGTAATGTGGAATAATCTTTTACCGGTGATTATTCGTTATCTGTTTCTTTACAAAATTTATTTTGGGATGAGGTTGTTTGGGATGAACAATTCAAAACATGTGAAAATTTTCATATTTCGAACCATAAATATATAAAATAGGATGCACTCTTGGTTGTTCAAAGGTCTAATTTATAGTCGGTTTAAATAAATGCTTTACGACGGTTTGTTTTCATTGTACAGCCCCATTAAGGTTTCTCTAATATTTAAGCTATAGTAAATCGATAAGGGTTGGGGTTTCAATAGTTCTTTGGATTTATTTAAAGACTTGCAGGTTAGGTGTAATAGCGGGCTCGTGATTTTTTAACAACAGTATATCAACATTTATGACTCCGCTTACCTTTTATTTTTCCAACGGTCAAGTGAAAGATTCATTATTTTTAATAATGACACAGTGGATTTTTATTTTGACAGAAGGGAGGCGGAATGGTTTATACGCTTATGATAGTTTGTAATGAAACTAAATAAGTATAGTATGTACAAAAAAAAACCCGCAACCAAAAAGGCGCGGGTTTTTTTGGTTTTTCGGTTCAGATTAAAACTCTTTCTGACTAACCAGTGTGCCAGTTTCATCCCAGATAGACCACACTCCGGTTTTTGCACCATCGGTGTATTCCATTTCATAGCGAAGTGTTCCCTTTTCGTCCCAGATGTACCATTTACCATGCTTTTTCCCTTTGTTGTAGCGGGCTTCAGCAACTTTGGTTCCGTCTTCATTCCAGGTAATCCAGGTTCCGTCCATTTTGTTGTTGTCAAAATTGCGGACTTCTTTTTTTGCACCGTTTTCGAAAAAATAAGTGGTGGTACCGTTTTTCTGACCATTTTCCACGTGCATTTCGATACGAACATTTCCATCTGGAAAATATTCGATATATGTGCCGCTGTAAGGATTGTTGTTGAAATCGTAGAAAATTCCTTCTTTTTCAACAAGTTGGGCATGCAACAGGGATCCTGTTACTACCATTGCGAGTAATAATATCAGCTTTTTCATGGCCTTTGCTTTAAAGTTGTTTTCAAAAGCCTCCCAACTTGTTCCTGTAAGTGTGTTAACGCAAAGTTAACATTTAAGTTACATTTGGGCAACTTTGGAATAAAAAAAGGAAGAACTGAAACCAGCCTTCCCTTATTACTTTTGATTTTGTAGTGTTATTTTATTCGTCGC
>NZ_JADQBH010000194.1 GCF_016278715.1 Marinilabilia sp.
CAGGAGAGTTTGGCAGATTTAAAAAAAAGTTGAACTTTTGTTTTTCCTTTTTTTTGACTTTTTGTCGAAAAAACAAATGAACCCAGTCACCCAAACAGTGATTGCCTGCTATTTGCAGGTATAAACCAAAACAACAAAAAAATGGAACAAAACGGTTACATCGGGTTAGTGAAGTCGGCTCTGGAGAACTATTCAGAAATGCCCGCTTTTAGTGACTTTAAGGGTGATACGATCACCTTCCGTGAAGTTGGAAAGTATCTTTATCGCTGTCACAGGGTCTATAAGGCCCTGGGAATTAAAGAAGGCGATAAAGTAGCTTTGATTGGCCGGAATTCCACCAACTGGGCACTTTCTTATATGGGGGCAGTTACTTATGGCGCAGTGGTGGTTCCCATTCTGCCCGATTTTAGTCCATCTGATATCAATCACATTGTAAATCATTCCGGCTCGGTACTGCTTTTTGTTACTGATAATATTTTTGAGAAGATTGATGAAACCAAGATGCCGGGTTTGAAAGGCATTATTTCGGTGAATGATTTCTCGGTGTTGGTGGATAGTCAGGGAAAGGTGCAGAAAGCAGTGGAAAAAGCCCGTAAAGAGGTGAAGGATCTTGGGGATAAATTTAACGTGAGCAAAATTAAGTTTTTTGAGCCAAAGGCCGAAGATTTGATGGTTTTGTCATATACTTCCGGTACTTCCGGTTTTTCCAAAGGGGTATTGTTGCCTCACCGGAGTATTTGGTCTAATGTGCAATACGCCCGCGATACCTTTGATGTGGTTCCCGGTGAGCGGATGGTCTCTTTCCTCCCTCTGGCACATGCCTACGGGTGTCTTTTTGAGTTTTTGTGGCCTTTTACCGAAGGATGTCATATTACCTTCCTGTCCAGAACTCCTTCACCGGCCATTATTACCGAGGCTTTCCGAAAAGTAAAGCCCCATCTGATTTTATCTGTTCCCCTGATTCTTGAGAAGATTTTTAAGAAGCAGATTCTACCCAAGCTGGAAAAAGGTTCAATAAAGACCTTGCTCAAGGTGCCGATTTTGAATAAGGTGGTTTATGGTAAAATCAAGAGTCGTTTGGTGGATGTGTTTGGTGGCGAATTTCGTGAAATGATTGTTGGTGGCGCAGCTCTGAACAAGGATGTGGAGCTGTTTCTTAGAAAAATAGAATTTCCCCTTACCATTGGTTACGGAATGACTGAATGTGGGCCCCTGATTAGTTATGCTCCCTGGAATGAAACGCAGCCCCATTCGGCGGGTAGGATAGTGCATCGGATGGAGGTGAGAATTGATTCGGAAGATCCTTACAACATGGTGGGAGAAATAATGGTGAGAGGAGACAACAACATGGTGGGCTACTATAAAAACAAGCAGGCCACCGATGAGATGATTGATGCTGACGGCTGGTTGCACACAGGTGACCTGGGCGTTATTGATAAAGAAAATTTTATCTATATCAAAGGACGTAGTAAAAATATGATACTGGGTGCATCAGGTCAGAATATTTATCCTGAAGAGATAGAGGCTGTTATCAATAACAAGGAATATGTCCAGGAATGTCTGGTGAGGGAGGATGATGGGAAAATTGAAGCCCTGATCTATCCTGATTACGAAGCAGTGGACGCTCAAAATCTGGGAGATGAGGATATTGAGCGAATATTACAAAATATTAAGAAAGAGGTGAATCAAGAACTTCCCGCTTTTATGAATATTTCTAAAATTGTGCTCTTCCCCGAAGAGTTCGAAAAAACACCCAAAAAGAGCATCAAGCGATACAAATATTTGTCGTAGAATATTGAAACCCGGAAAGGCATTCATCCTTTCCGGGTTTTTTCTTTGTTTAAATTTCTTTCCGGATATAAATATTTCCGCTGATTGTTTTTAGGTTCACCGCCTTCTTTCCTCCGTTAATTGAGGCTTCCATGTCGGTTCCGACCAAAGGAGTATCGGTCTTTTCCTGCTCAAGTGGAAGGTCGGTATAGACCTTTCCAGCAATAGATTCAATATGAAAATTGAACGATTCCTCCGCATTCAGCGTGATGTCAATAAATCCGCTTATGGTGTTGATGCTGAATGGTGCTTCGTGTCCTGTGAGTTGGATATTTCCATGGATGGTTTCAAATGTCAGCGGACAATTTTTTGGCAGTTTTATGTTGGCAAAAATGTCGGCATTGAAGTTTTTCTTCTTAGCAAATGAACTTTTAACGAGAATGAGATTTCGGCTATCATTTGTTTCCAGATGGTACCAGTCGTTGTTCTTGTTGTTGTTGATGTCAACGAAGATTTCCAAAGCAATATAATTTTCGTTCCATGTCTCGATTTTTGCAGAATCAAGGATGGCCAGGTCTATTTGAACTTCTTTGCCGTCACTCCATTCCAGGTTCTTGTTAATTACCAGTTGCCCTTTGCTTGCAATGGATGGAATGATTATCAGAAATATAAATAATATTTTACGCATGACTTTTTTTTTATAGTTATTTGTTCCTGATGTAAATATTTCCGCTGATACTTTGTAGAATCAGCTTTGTGCCTCCACCATTGATTTTACCATTGGTTTTTTGGCCGATTCCGGTAATCTCCGAAAGATTTTTAGCTCTTGAATCCTGATTTTTCCCCGACGCTTCTCTTTCAATATTAAAGTCTGAATATATTTTCCCTGAAACAGACATCATACTGAGTTCTGCAGGAGTGTTGCCGGGTAAGGCAATGTCGATAAGTCCGCTGACACAAGTGATGGATGAGGGGGCTTTTTGGCTTAGCGTTGAGAAGGTACCTTCAATATCACCGCTGATGGAGTGAAAAATTGCCGGACCAGAGATGTCAGTAAATTTTATCTGCCCACCTATTGTCTTTACTTCCAGGGGGTTATTTAACCCGGTGATTTCCACCATCTTTCCGGAAAAGGGATTGGCAAGATCTACCGATACCGCTACCTCCCCCGGGATAAAGAGGGTATAATCTCCATCATTGTTGAATTGATTTGGCCCCGAAATGGTAACATTCGACCCCGACTGGATCAGAGCCAGTCCTAATCCGGTATTGTCATAATTCCCTGAAACGGGGCTAAGTCCTTTAGCGCGTTCATCTTCCACAATTTCGGGTTGCTTATCAGTCTCTATCCTGAAAACATTGTCGGGGCTTTGTTTGATGATGAGTTTCCCGGGTATCTTCTCAATGAGCACTTTTTTAACGTCCGGAATTTCTTTCTCATAATGTGTTTGTGCCTGGCCCGTTTGGGATAGTATCCAAACTGTTATGAATGCAATTATTATAGTTTTCATTTCATTTTATTTTTGTTGTTAAAAAAATCTATCCGGCCGGGATGTTTTAAAGAAATACAGTGAGTGCTTCTTCAGCTTCTTTTTTCACCATCTCGTGTGTTTCCTTGTTGGTGGAGAAGTTCTGAAGTGTAGGAACAACGCTTTGTTCATGCATTTGAACCAGCATCTTTATCAGAACAATCTGAAGCATTGGGTCAGTTTGCTGCTGAAGCGATTGGGCAAGAGCGGTTCTAATTTCCCGGTGAACAGCAAATTGCTGAAGTGCGGTGGCTGCAGCCAGACGTACATTCACACTGGGATCGTTATTTAGTGTATTGACCAATATATCGGTTACCTGCGACGATGGTTGGGGAATTTGCTCAGCATAATGTACTGCTTTTAGCCTGTCGCTTGGCGAATCATTTGTGATAAGTGCTGTCATCAGTACCTGTCGCATCTGGGCAACCTGGCTTTCCAGGCTCGCGATAGATGCATCGCTTCCGGTCGGTCTCCCCTGAATTATCAGTCCTGAGGTAACTCCGGCAATGAAGATGATGGCCGCAGCTGCAACTTTGCGCCACGAAAAGTTCAATGTAATGGTGACGGCCCGACCATCAGGTTTCTTTTCCTTTTTAAGCATCTGAATAAACTTTTCTTCAGAGCCAGATGGAGCATCTACCAGAGGTGTTTTATCAAGGGTTTCCTCCATGTTTTTTATTACCTGAAGTTCCTGAAGGCAATCACTGCATCCGCTCAGATGTTGCTCTACCAGCTCATGTTGTTCCAGTGGAAGATTATTGTCCAGATAAGCGGTTAGCAATTCCTTTATTTTATCATTGTTGCATTTCATCAGTTTAAAGTTTTCTGGTTTATTGGTCCGATGGAACTCTTAAGGCAGTTAAGCCGTTTTTTTTTGAAAGTATTGCTCTCTCAGTTTTTTTATGGCCCGGTGCATTTTTACTTTGATTGCTCCCACAGAGGTTCCGGTTATCTCCGCAATGTCTTCGTATTTCATTCCCTGAAATCTGCTGAGGCTGATGAGTTCGCGATCCGGGAGCGGAATCCGTTCCAGAGCCTTATATAATGCCCTGATTCTCTCTTCGTTTTCTGTCTCTTCTGAGCTGTTGTCGGTTTTATTAAAAAGACTCAACGGGAGTTCCTGTTCTGGTTGTCGTTTTTGTTTGTCAAAGTGGCGTCGCATGATGTTGCGGGCAATGGTAAACATCCATTTTTTAAAGTTTGCACCTTCCTGGTAGCTCCTACGGTATTTCAGGATGCGATAGAATACCTGTTGCATGTAATCCTCACTTTTATGGTATTCTACACCGGTGTGCAAAAAGAAGTTGAATAAGTGCTTGTGATGGCGCTTAAACAGGTGTGCCAGCAAATCGGTATTGCCCTGCTTTACTTCCAGCATTATGTCTTCATCGGATAGCCAATCCATTTTTTGAGTTTTATTATTCGCCCTTAAATATCCTTAAAGTTAGAAAAGGTTACACTGGTTTTGTTATTTTTATAAATTGCTTTGCTTCTATTTTAACAATTTAAAAAATGGAATTTCCCAAAATAGATATTATTACGCTGGTTGAAAACCTTGCTTATCAGCAGGGAACCATGGGAGAACACGGACTTTCCTTTGTGGTGCGAACCGGAGGAAAACAGATTCTTTTCGATACCGGGCAAAGCGATTTGCTTGTGCATAATGCCAAAAAACTGAATGTTGATTTGTCGGCAATAGATGCGGTAGTTATCAGTCACGGACATTATGATCATACGGGCGGACTGCCTGCTTTTTTTGTGTTGAATGATTACGCTCCGGTTTGGCTGAAACCCAAAGCTTTTGATGAGAAAATGTCTAAAAGTACCGGTACACCCCGCTTTATCGGACTGGATCCGGAGGTTGCGAATCGATACAGTAATCGTTTTAAGCTGGTTTCGGAAGTCGTGGAAATTGCTCCGGGGTTGAAAATTGTACCAAAAATCGGGAATTATTTTGGTTTTGAACAATCGTCGCAATCCATGATGGTGAAGCAGGGCGAAGAGTTGGTCGCCGATCTTTTCGAGGATGAGTTGTTCATGGTTTTTGATCACCCGGCAGGGCTGGTTGTTTTTGCCGGTTGTGCGCATCGTGGAATTTGTAATATCTGTCGGTCGGCAATAGAGCTTACCGGGATGCAAAAAATTAAACTTGTTCTGGGAGGAACCCATTTGAAAGGGGCTTCAAAAGGACGAATCACAAAAACAGTATAAGCTTTCAAAAACATTGACGTCGACCGATATGGCCTTTGTCACTGCACCGGACTGCCTGCATTTATGGAATTTTCAGGAGTTTTTGAGGAGAAGGTTAGGTACGCTCATGTTGCTGCCCGCTTTCAGCCATACGACTAAGGGTTTGTAATGAAATAAATTGACAGATTTTACGAAGTTATTTTGTTCTTTGCCGACTTGAAAATACTGCGAATAGCGAGCTATTTAATGGGTTTTCAAGGAAGCTAAAGGGCAAAAGAACAAGTTTAAAGCGGCAAGTTATTTCGGCACAATCCCTAAGGTCTTTATTTCCGGGTATAGTTGATGTACGAATAGTGAAGCCCGTTTTTTGGGTCTTCAAAAGGGCCGTCCTGACTTTCTATTTCCCATTTTTCAGGGGAAATTTCTGGGAACCAGGTATCCACAGCTTCGAATTGGTGGTGGATTAATGTAAGCAGTATCCGCTGAGCCTTGGGAAAAAACAGATTGTAAATTTCTCCTCCTCCAATGACATAGACCATTTCTTCCGGAGTACATATTGTTTCCAGTTTTTCAGGCGTTGAGATAACTTCGCAACCCGGAGGTGAAAAATCAATGTGCCTAGAAAGAATTATGTTCCTTCGATTGGGCAACGCACCCTTGGGAAGGGCTTCAAACGTTTTTCGTCCCATCAGGATAGTATTGCCGGTGGTGAGGGTTTTAAAACGCTTAAGGTCGGCACTGATAAAAGCAGGCTGGTCACCGTTAATTCCTATTCCGTTGTTTTCGTCGGCTGCTACGATAAATGATATCTGCATTATGCTGAATCTATTTTTTGTGTGTTAAACGGAAATCTGTCCTTTGATGTGGGGGTGAGGATCGTAGTCACTCAGTTTAAAATCATCATATTTAAAATCATTTATGTCTTTTACGTCAGCATTGATGTTCATAGTGGGCAGATGTCGTGGCGAGCGGGTGAGCTGTAGCTTAACCTGCTCAAGGTGATTGAGATAGATGTGGGCGTCACCCAGGGTGTGGACAAAGTCGCCCGGCTCCAGATTAGTGACTTGCGCCATCATCAACGTCAGAAGTGCATAAGATGCGATGTTAAATGGTACACCCAGGAAAATATCTGCGCTGCGTTGATAGAGTTGACAACTCAGTTTCCCATCAGCCACGTAAAACTGGAATAAAATATGGCAGGGAGGCAATTGCATGTCGTTTAATTGGCCCACATTCCAGGCACTTACTATATGTCGGCGGGAATTGGGGTTTTTCTGAATCGACTCAATTACCTGCTTAAGCTGGTCAATGTGACCTCCTTTTCCGTCGGGCCAGGAGCGCCACTGATAGCCGTAAATGGGCCCCAGTTCACCATCTTCTTTTGCCCACTCGTTCCAGATTCGAACACCGTTTTCTTGCAGGTATTTTACATTGGTGCTTCCTTTGACAAACCATAAGAGTTCATGAATGATGGATTTTAGATGAATTTTTTTTGTGGTCAGTAAAGGAAATCCGTTTTGTAAGTCAAATCGCATCTGATGACCGAAAACACTAACGGTTCCTGTACCCGTCCGGTCTTCTTTTCTGACACCTTCGTCGAGTACTCGTTGCAATAGTTCCTTGTATTGTCTCATGGTTATTCGTTATTTTCCTTTTTTGGGGCCAGGTCAATTAAAGTAGAAACGGGATAATGGTCCGAAAATTCTATGTCGTGCCGCTTGAAATCGTATGACTGAAATGAGGGGGCGTGAAAGATATAATCAATTCGCAATGATGGCAGTCTTCCGTTGTAGGTGCCTCCAAAACCGGAGCCTGACTCGCGGAAGGCATCTTTCAGATCGCCGCGCATGGTCCGATAAACATATGATATGGGAGTATCGTTAAAGTCCCCGCAGACAACAACCGGATAAGGTGAATTCCCGATGTGACGGGCAAGGATTTCAGCCTGTGAAGACCTTTGTCGAAAAGCACGCGACATTTTTTTGACGATCTGTTTTATACCCTGACGCTGCTGTGCATCCATCTCAAATTTTAAACTGTCAATCACATTGAAGTCATTTTCTTTGAAGCCAATGGATTCCAAATGGTTATTGAAAATTCGCACTATTTTTCCTTTCACATTAATATCGGTAAAAATGGACATATTTTTACTGTCACTGAATGGAAGGGAACCTTTTTTTACAATGGGGAATTTGGAAAAAGTGGCAATGCCATATCCGGTGCCTCTGCCGTTGTCGAAACGGTATTCAATATGATTATATCCCAGTGCTCTGAAGCGCGCTTTGGTTTGATTTGGGTGATACCCCTCCTTTCTATTGGAGGTAAAATATTCCTGAAAGCAGATGATGTCCGGATTTTCCTCGCGAATAAACTGATAGATGCCCTCCGGAGTTTCTGTTTGTCCTGACCATTCGTAATAGTCAAACATTCGGGTGTTGTACGACATTACCTTAACAGGGGTGTTCAGTTGTTCGGGGGCTTTTTCTCCTGTCAACTGAAAAACATTGTTCCATTGATTCCAGCTGAGCGCAAGAACCAGCAGGGGAATGATGAGTCTCGGGCTTTTACGGAATATATGGACAAAAAGAATCAGCAGATTTATGAGCCACAGGGCGGGAAACAAAAAGCCGAGGAATGTTATTACGTGAATCCTTACCGGGCTGACATAAATTACGGCCATGGATGCGATTAATCCAAAAGCAAGTACCAGGGTAACTATTAATGATATGGAGCGGAATAGGCGTTTCAAATTCTCAAAGTTTAATTGTTTTCCTGGCTGGCGTTGAATAGCATTTGTTTTTCTTCCTTTGTAAGGCTATCGTATCCGCTTTGTTTAATTTTTTCCAAAATTCTGTCCAGTTCTTTTTGTCGCCTTACTTTCATGGTGTTGTATTCCATGTCAGTCATTGGGCGACTGTGTGTAACTCTGAGTTTTGATTTTCGCCTGAATAGGCCACCTGATCTTGCAGCAATTTTGTCGAAAAAATCACCAGAAATTTTTCTTTCTGATAGTTTCCATCCATAGTAGAGTCCCATGAGCGCTCCACCGATGTGTGCCAGATGACCGCCGGTGTTGGCCATATTGGGAATGCTTATCAGGTCAATAATGAAAGCTCCCAGAGCCAGGTATTTAAGTTTTACCGGCCCAATCAGGAAAAGATAAACACTGAAATTTGGACGGATGCGTGCAACGGCAAACAAAATGGCCATAACAGAAGCCGAGGCTCCCAGTAGAGAAGAAAACCCACCCTGTGGATGAAAAGCAGGCAAATAATTGAAAGAAAGGATGAAAAGCAGTGCACCGGCCAGGCCACCCCAAATATAAATGGTTAATAATTTTCGGGTATCTACCAGCTGAACGAACAAGCGGCCAAACCACCAGAGATATAAAAGGTTGAACAATACATGGAAAAAATCGTAATGCAGAAACATGTAGGTGATGAGTGTCCATGGCCGAATAAGCAACAGAAGTGGGTCGGAAGGAACAGATAGCCAGTCGATTAGAATGATTGAGTAGGCCATGTCGAGACCGGTGAGCAACAACACAAGTTGCAACAACTTAATGATCACAAATACACCTGCATTTATGTAAATAAGTTTGGTCAGGGTGGATCCCTGATGAAACGATTCTTTTATTTCTGTCCAAATGCTCATACTGCAAATTAATAATAAAATCCTTTATTTTTCCAGTATTTTATGAGAATGAAACCGAAGAGCATTCCTCCAAGGTGTGCCCAGTGGGCTACGTTGTCCATCGCAAAGTTTCTGACACCCATAAATAACTCAATGACTCCGTATATGATGACAAAATATTTGGCTTTGATGGGGATGGGCGGGAAGAGCAACATCAGTTGGGTGTTGGGGAATAACATCCCGAAAGCCAGTAATATCCCGAACACTGAACCCGAAGCTCCGACTGTTACAAAACTGTCAAGATAGAGGTTCCGATATCTTACCATGAACTCTCTTGCTATGGCATGTAAATTTTCAGGATTATCGTTTACCATCCGGGAGAACTCGTTGTTCACACCTGCCGGAAGCGCCTGGTTCAGGAACGATTTAAGTGCCTCAGGGGAGGCATTGTTGATATCCTGTGTGATGGCCTCAAGAACCGGTGTCACTTCAATATACTGGGTAAGAATGTGCACAAGAGCTGCTCCAATTCCTGTTACAAAATAGTAGAGGAGAAACCTCTTGGGGCCCCAGACTGTTTCCAACATGCGACCGAACATAAACAGGGCAAACATATTGAAAAACAGATGGAAAAAGATGATACCTTCGGAAGGTGAAAAGTAGGCATGCAAGAACATGTAAGTAATCAACTGAAATGGATTGAACGATTCGGCAGTGGGTAAATGTAACCCCAAATATTGCTCTATTCGTAAACCAAATGTGCCGAAAAGCACCAGACTCGCCACATAAAATAAGGCGTTGATAATGATTAGGTTCTTAACAACCGGGGGTAAACCGCGAAATGGGGATGCTCCTATACTCATGTTTTCTTTCTAATTATTAATAAAATGTCTTGCAGATGCAAGATCGATGCCATGCTCAAACATAATGTCAACGTATCGTCTTCAACGAAATCGCTTTTCCAGTTCTTCATTATCCAGAATGGAGAAAACTGTTTTTCCGCCGGGTGTAAAATTCGGTGCCGAGCAAAGAAACAATTTATTGATCAATTCGGCCATTTCGGCTTGTGTCAAAATTTCTCCCGGCCGCATACAGGCGTTTTGCGCCATTATGGTTGCCAGTTGTTCTTTTATCTCATTTTCCGGATCTACTTCCCCACTTTTGAATGCCTCTAAAATGGCATCAATAAGACTGGATGCATTTATGTTTCTGATGAACGAGGGTTGCCCGGTGACCGCAAAAGTACGCTCGTTTTTTTCCTGTAACTCAAAGCCAAGAATTCTCAGGTCGTCATGTATGTTTCTGAGCAAAATGGCATCTTCTTCATTAAAGGAGATTTCTTCCGGAAAAAGTGACTGTTGTGAAACAGAGACCCCTGCCTGAATGTTCTTCAAAAAATCTTCAAATAATATACGTTCATGTGCTCTGCGTTGGTCTATAATTATGATACCCGACTTTACGGAGGTAATGATGTATTTGTATTTGATTTGAAAATAAAGTGTTCCGGTTTCATTTTTTCCGGATGAGGCACCCGAAGGGTTCATTTGTTGCTCATCCTCATCTTCGCCGTTCTGTTTCGATGGAAGAATCATTGTTTCAGGCTCATCATCGGTCCATTGCTTGTCACGTGATGACTCAAAACCTTTGTACAGGGATTCCCAGTTGGAAGAGACCGATGTGGATCGATGTGTCTGGGAAGGCCGTGTTCTTTCCTGTTCAAAGGGATTATAGTCGGGGTTGATGTTCACCGAAGGCATTTTAACGGGTTCATCCCGGCCAAATGTGGGAATAGATATTTCATCGGT
>NZ_JADQBH010000156.1 GCF_016278715.1 Marinilabilia sp.
ACATTTCGAGATAGAACCGGATAACTATTAGTGATTTTTTTTTTTTTTTTGAATTGCATAGATATGCATAAGTCTATCCTGGACAAGCCAGAACAAAGCAAGTAGGATAGTTGGAAAAGTTGACCATTATAAATGATTAATTGCCAGGTAATTATTTTTTTGTCCACGAAATGCACGAATTCTTGCAAGCAAAGCGGCAGAGCCGAGCGACAGAATTTTTTAAACGGTGTAGCCGTTTAAAGTCGCACATTGTGCGACTCAAATTCGTGTAATTGACAACATTACAATCGTCTTTTGAGGTGTTATCGAACTCCTTGCAGTCGTTTCGAATAATTCGTGGACCCAAAACCATAAATGGTGCAGCCTTTCATAATAATCCCTTAGAAAATATTTTGCCAAAAAAAACACGAATATAAGGGGTAAGGCCTTAAGAACTATATGGGTGAGTGCTCTGGGGGTGTTAAAAATTAATGAGGGTTTCACGCTAAGTGAAGCCCTCAATTTTTTTGCAGGCTTTACTGGTTCAGCTTTCTGATAACCCGAGCGGGATTGCCCACAGCGAGTGAGTCGGCTGGAATGTCTTTGGTAACGACGGCACCGGCACCGATAACAGAACGGTCGCCTATGGTTACACCGGGACAAATGGTTGCATGTCCGCCGATCCAGCATTCCTCGCCAATGGTTACCGGCCGGCAATCTTCCCACTTTCTACGGTCTTCAATATTGACCGGATGCCTGGCAGTATAAATGTGCACCCCTGGAGCAATTAGTGTTTTTCTGCCTATGGTTACTTTGGCTCCATCCAGAATAACTGCCCCAAAATTGATAAATACACCTTCGCCTGCATAAATATTTTCTCCGTAGTCGCAATAAAACGGCGGTTCCAAATGGATTTCTTTGGCCGAGTTGGGACACAATTCATTTATCGTATCCTTAAAGTTGTCGGTATAATATTCTGTGACGTTCAGTTTGTGGAGAATCCGTTTTACTCGTGTACGTATGGCAATCATCTCTTTGCAATGGGCATCGTAAGGCTCACCTGCCAGCATTTTTTCTTTTTCCGATTTCATATATTTTTCTTTCAGTGTTTTTAGTTCCGTGTTGAGGTGTAAAGCTTTAAATGCATTTCTCCCCACGCCCTGTGCTCCAGGCTGTTAAGCTTTTTGGTTTTTGGCTCTAGTTTAAAATAACGTTTATTTCATTTGAGATTGATTAAGGCAAAGCCCTCGCAAAGACAGAACCTGCCAACCTTTTCTATAAAAAAGTGAAAGAGCGTCATTGCGATCCCGATGAGGCACGAGATCGGGAGAAGCAATCTCTAAAAATGTATACGCGACAATAAACTTAAGCCAAGTTTTTTTTATCTCTTGGTTACCAGTCCCCTAATCCCCTAGTCTCCTAATCCCCTTATCCCTTGTTTCCTGTTCGTCTGATTTTTATCTTCAGAAAAGCGAACAGAATACTCATGAGCGGACTGATAAGATTAAAAAATGCGTAGGGCAGATAGTCAAACGTGGCCACCCCGAGAATCCTGGATTGGGTGGCTCCACAGGTATTCCAGGGTATCAGAACTGAGGTCATGGTGCCGGAATCTTCCAGGGTGCGGCTAAGGACTTCGGGTTTCAGACCTTTGTCTTCGTAAGCTTTTTTGAACATGCGCCCCGGCACCACAATGGAGATGTATTGGTCGGATGCTGTGATATTGAAGAAAATGCAGGTACCTACCGTTGAGGTCACCAAAGCTCCGGTCGATTTGGCCATCTTCATGATGGGGCGGGTAATCCGGGTAAGCAACCCGCCGGCTTCCATAACACCACCAAATACCATAGCCGATAAAATCAACCAGATGGTATCCAGCATTCCACGCATTCCAGAGGTGCTAAGTAGTTTGTTGACTGTGGGATTGGTGGTGGAGAGTTGGACGTCACCAAACATGGCTTGCATAACTGTTATATAGGAAGCTTTTGCGTAACTAATACCACTCCCTGCCACTTCCTGAATAGTTTGGGGCTGAAAAATAATGGCAAATAACCCGCCCAGGAGTGTTCCAACCATAAGGGCAGGCAGGGGAGGCATTTTTAAAATAATGATGGTCAGCAGTATCGCAGGCACCAAGAACAACAAGGGCGTTATGTTGAAAGATTGCTCAATGCTGGCTTTTACTGTTTCTGCACTCGAAACAGTGGTTTCAAAATCGTAGTTCACACCCATAATAGCGAAAACAATCAGGGTGATGGTCATACTGGGAACTGTGGTGTAAAACATGTACCTGATATGGGTGAACAAGTCGGTTCCGGCCATTGCCGGCGCCAGATTGGTGGTATCGCTGAGAGGGGAGATTTTATCGCCAAAATAGGCGCCTGAAATGATGGCTCCGGACGTGATGGCATCACTTACGCCAATGGCTTTGCCAATTCCCAACAGTGCAATGCCGATGGTCGCAATGGTGGACCAGGAACTGCCTGTGGCAACGGATACGATAGCACAAACAATAACGGCAGTAATCAGGAATACATGTGGATTGATGAGGTCCATTCCATAATAAATCATTGCCGGTACCACACCACTTATCATCCAGGTTCCTGCCAGAGAGCCTATCAGCAATAAAATGAGCATCGAGGGCATGGCCGAACCAATTGTTTTGACAATGTGGTCTTTGGTGTTTGCCCAGCTGAGGCCGTTTTTGGAAACAATAATTGCACCCACTGATGCTGCAAGAAGTAATGCTATCTGATTGGCTCCTCCTAGCGTGTTTTCAAAGAGGAAGACATTGGAAGTGAGCAGGGTAATCAGCAATATGATGGGTATTACAGCTTCAAAGAGCGAGGTGTTCTTTGTCGGAGTCATGTGTCATTTTATTTAATTTTCCATTCAATTAATCGTTTGTTGGTTTTTGCAGCACCTTGAAAATGAATTGTTTAAATTTGATGCTTTGTTGTGCAATAAGGTAGGCAGTTCATGCTACCATACTCCGTTAAACTTTCGTAAGTGCCTGATGAAAAATGATTTTAAAAGAGAATTGATGATTACCAATCTTTGATAATAAAATCTTTGCTTCATCGTGTCTGCTTTTAGGTCTTTTTTATTAACCTATTGTTTTATACAGTTTAACCTGCATTATTGACTTCGTCGAATTGATAATTCATGAAATAAAGCGTGTTAACAACACAAGAAATCACCTTGAAATGATTTCTTGTGTTAGTGATTTGGCTAAACCACAATCTTGTTACTAAGCCACTAAATGCTTATGTGCCTCAAAATCTTTTTTGTTATCTTGTGTGGTTTAAATACTTAAAACTTTAATCAATCCAGAAATTAACAATCAGTTTTTGAGAAATAGTGCTTAAAAATAACAATTTCAATTTGGGTAATGATGATATTGAGAAATAAATGAGGTAATAATAATTCAGGTCATTATTTGAACCTGTTCCTTGCAATGTTTGTTTCAATGATCATGAAAAACCTGATAATCTTTTTTCTCGTATTTGTTCCATTGGTTGTGTCTTCCAATGCACAGGAAGTTTCGGAAGTGAATTTCGAAGAATTGTCTCCCTGGCTCAATAAAACCAACGATACTACTTATGTGGTGAACTTCTGGGCTACCTGGTGTAAACCCTGTGTTGAGGAAATGCCTCATTTCATGGAGGTGGCATCGGCGATGAAAGACGAAAAGGTAAAGTTTCTTTTTGTGAGTCTTGATTTTCCCACTCAAAAAGAAAGTCGTTTGTTGCCATTCATTGAAAAACATGAAATCAGAGAACAAGTTATATTATTGAACGATCCCAACAGCAATGAATGGATAAATAAGGTGGATGCCGGCTGGTCGGGGGCCATCCCTGCAACCCTGATTTACAAAGACAACAGCAGGAGCTTTCATGAAAGCTCCCTTTCAAAAGAAGAGTTGATAACCATTATTAAATCGATATAGTCATGAAGAAGTTGATGATTTTTGCAGTATTAGCCGTTTTTTCGGCTTCAATTTCTGGTCAGGGATATGTTCCGGGGGATGAGGCGCGTGATTTCAGACTGAAAAATGTGGACGAGAGTTTGGTTTCACTGGCTGATTTTCCTGATGCCAAAGGGTTTATTGTTATTTTCACCACCAACCATTGTCCGTATGCTGTGGCTTATGAAGACAGAATTATTGAGATGGATAAGGAATTCAAGAGTCAGGGATATCCCGTTATTGCTATTAATCCCAACGATCCAGAAACTTATCCTGCCGATTCATTTGAGAATATGAAAGTCAGGGCCCAAAAGAAAGGGTTTACTTTCCCTTACCTGTTTGATGAGACACAGGAAATAGCCAAATCTTATGGTGCCAAACGAACACCTCATGTTTACCTGGTGGCTAAAGAATCCGAAAAGTTGGTCGTGAAATACATGGGTGCTATTGACGATAATTATCAGGATGCCTCAGAAGTAAAGGAGAAATATGTTGCCAATGCTATTGCCAGTCTTGAAGCGGGAAAACAGGTAGCTCCAAAGGAAACTAAAGCCATCGGGTGTAGCATCAAATGGAAGTAAAAAGAATATAGCTTTTTTCGCCAAAAAATGAGCAAGGGACTTTCCGAATTGTCAGAAAGTCCCTTGTCTGGCTATGAAAAAAAGATTAATGTGATTTATAATGATTCGGATTATTCAACTTTCTTGCCCCAAACAGTGGTGCCATTGTCCATTATCCCGGAGAAAAGAATAGTTTCTTTTTCATTTTCCCAGTCCCAGCCATAAAAAACAGCGCATTCGGAGTTGTTGATTCTCATGATGTCACCATCAATATTCCAATGATCGAATTTTCCATTGTTAATTATTCCATCATCCGTGAGCTCCATTCTTTTAGAGACATTAAAAGCACTTTTGTCGTAAGTCCACCCTCCCGGAGGAATTTGTCCCTGCCAGAGGTCCGTTTGATCCGCCAGGTCTTTCAGATGTATGATTTCCCAGGTTCCCGGAATGTCTTCAGGTTGGATACTCTTCTTTTCTATACCTGCAAACCGTTCAGGAGAAACCACCGGCCATCCCGATGACAACCATTTCATTTCACGCACATGCATTTGCATCATAAGATTGTCCGGGGCCAGGCGTCCCTGGTGAAGCATGAAGAATTTTCCATCGTCCTGGAGCACGCTACAATGTCCATTGCCCGACCATCCCGGATGATTTTCAAACATATAGGAGTGTGTCAGCATGGGGAGATTGTTGGTTGATTCGGCCATGTTGTTGCCAAAATAATCGAAAAATGGCCCCTCGGGAGTATCTGCACGTCCAACCCGCACATTGTAGAAAGTGAAAAGCGGGTCGTAGGAGACAAATAAATAGTACTTGTTAAATTCAGGATTGAAAACAATTTCGGGCGCTTCAATGACGCGGGTTTCTTTGTTTGCCCTGGTAGCTACCAGTTTTCCCTGGTCGCCGGGCGTTTTTGCAAAACCGGTTTCCTCATCCAGTTCGATCACGTGTAAGCCACCGAAATAGGAGCCGTAATGCATCCAGACTTTGCCTGTCTTTTTATCCTTTATGACCGATGCGTCAATGGCGTTCATCACACTTAACGTGTCAGTTTTTACCACTACCCCTTTGTCGGTAAATGGTCCCTCGGGCGTTTGAGCTTCTGCCAGTCCGATGAAGGACGCCTGCGAGCCAAAACTGGATACAGAGTAGTAAATTCTGTAGGTGTCATTGTGTTTGTAGATGAAAGGTGCCCACATATTGTCAGCCCCTTTGTTTCCCGTATTTGCATGAACATGGTTAACTGCGGGTTGGGGGATGGAATCCAATGCCCAACCAACAAACTCCCAGTTGACAAGGTCTTTGGACCTTCGAATGGGAATGTTTCCCATTTTCTCTCCGGTGTCGTTGAATTTGACTCCTTGTTTTATATAGTAAGCATCGGTGGAATAGACGTAATAAAAGCTATCCGTTTTAATGATGGATGGATCGTGAACATTTGCCGTTCCCCACTGGTCTTTAAAAGAAAGAGGGGTAATCTCTGAATAATCATCCTCGTAGGGGTTGCTGTTAAGTGAAGAAGATTGGTCTGCACAGCCTGTTGTCAGAATCAGCACAGCTGACAATACGGAAAAGTGCATTTTAAAAAAGTTCATCATTAGAATATGATTAAATTACCGTTAAAAAAACTGATGGAATAAACCATACCTCAAATGTATCTACATTGCGGAAAAACAGAGAGGATGGAGGTGGATTAGAAGCGGATTATTGAATAAAAGTGTATCAGTCAACGGTAATTTCTTGCGGTTTCTGTTAATTTTATCCCGAGGATAAAACAAAAAAAACTATCGAATGGTATTGCTGAAGAAAATAGGGACATTGGTTTTTTTTCTGATAGGTTTTCCTTTTCTCTTTTTGGTGAAGGGGGAGTTTAGCTATCATATACAATATCTTACCATTGATCAGGGCTTGCCGCAGAATACCGTGAATGATATTCTCAGGGATCAGGACGGGTTTATGTGGTTTGCTACCGGAAACGGACTCAGCCGTTACGATGGATATGACTTTTCAAATTTCTGGAAGCCCGATTTGCCGTCTAATCTGGTCAATGCGCCTACTCAAAGTCACGCCAATTATATTTGGATTGGTACATCTCAGGGGTTGGCCCGATATAACCAGAATACAGAAGAATTTGAAGAGTTTTTGTTGTCTGATGCATTGGATGGCTCGTTTAATATTGTTGCACTTTACACAGATAGTGATGATCGCATTTGGGTCGGGACTTATGAGCAGGGATTGTTCTTAATTACTCACGAAGAGGATGACTTTGCTGTAGCCCATTTCGATACAACGAATAGTTTGCTTCCGGGCAACCATGTAGCTTCCTTTCTTCAAATGGAAGACGGTCGCATTTTAATCGGAACCAATCATGGCATTGCTGTTTCGGACCATGAACGTTCCGGTATTCACTTGTTTTCTCAGCCCGGGCTCAACAATGCCCTGATTCTGTCTATTTTTGAGAGTAGGGAAGGAGACTTATGGATTGGCACGATTAACGGACTGTGGGTTTATAATCCGGTGACCGGAAGGGATGAGTGGTTTTTCCATGACCCGCTGGAGTCTTCCTCCCTTAGCCATAACAGAGTTAACTCCATTATTCAGGACTTCAGAGGAAATATTTATATCGGCTCGCTGGGGGGGGTTGATGTTTATAAAGTAAATAGTAATTCTTTTGAGTCTTTTCCTTTTAATACCATTGATGAGTTTTCTCTCAATAGCATTTTTATTAATGCTGTGGATATAGATAAGGAGGGAAACGTCTGGGTTGGGACTGAAAAAGGGGGTGTCAACCATTTTAATCTTTATCAGAAACCCTTTAATTATATTATTCACGAGCCCAATAATCCCAACAGTTTGTCCAATAATACCATTAATTCCATTTATGGAGAAGATGAAATTTTATGGATTGGGACTGCAGGTGGGGGATTGAATCGTTACAATCGACGAAATGGACAATTCAGACGTTTTCGTCATGAGCCTGGTAATCCCTTTTCTATACCATCCGATTATGTTACGGCGATAACAAAAACTGCCGGAGAAACGCTTTGGGTTGGTACATGGGGAAGTGGACTGGCGAAAATGATGCCGGACGGAACATTTCGCACAATGATTCCGCCGGTGTCCAATCGGGAAACTAATTTTCAAAATGCCTTTATTTCTTCACTACTCTATGATGCAAGAGGGTATCTTTTTGTGGGTACCGAAGGAGGTATTGCCATTTTAGACCTTGATACAGAGACTTTTGTTGATATTAATCAGAACAATAATGCTCTGGTACACATTAGCGAAATTGGCTGTTTGATGAAAGACAGTAAGAATTACCTGTGGATAGGAACCCGGACGGGCTTGTTCAGGTTGCCGGTTCAGGAGCTGGATCTTCCGTACAATGCAGTTTGTCCGTCCAGTCAGCTTCAGGTTTTTAGAAGTGATAGTTCCAACGGTTTGCCAGGAAATTATATAACTTCATTGGGCGAAGATATGGATGGAAATATCTGGATTGGAACCTACGGAGATGGATTGGTTGAAGCACGGCTTGATTCAGTTGGCGAATACAGTTTTCAGAAATATAATAAAACAGATGGTTTAAGTAACAATGTTATTTATGCCATTCAGGAAGATGTAGCGGGTTTTATTTGGGTGAGCACCGATTACGGACTGTCCAGAATAAACAGCGAAACCGGGCAGATTGACAACTTTTTTGCCGATGATGGTCTGTTGAGTGACCAGTTTTATTGGTCTGCTTCGTTTAAATCAGAGAGTGGGGAATTATTTTTTGGAAGTATAAACGGGGTTAATCACTTTTTTCCGTCCAGTTTCCCTATGTATCCCCACGAGCCCGAGGTTACCATCTCTTCTTTAAAGGTGTTTAATTCGGAAATTGAAGTGGGAGACAAAAGATATGGTAAAGTTGTGCTCGGCAAACCGGTTCAGGATGTTAAGGAGATTTCCCTCTCTTACAAGGACAATGTTTTTTCGCTGGAGTTTACTGCGCTGGATTACTTTCTGACCCGCAAAATAAAATATGCCTACCAATTGGAGGGTGTTGACCGTGACTGGGTGGAGGTAGCTTCCAGTCAACGCTCTGCCTCTTATACCAATCTCAAAGGTGGCACTTATCTGTTTAAGGTAAAGGCAAGTAACAGCGACGGCCGGTGGAGTGACGAGGTAACTACAATTCTCATTACTATCAGACCTCCTTTCTGGCAAACAACCTGGTTTTTGGTGTTGCTTATTCTGGCTCTGATTGCAGGCACTTTTTTATATATTAAGCATCACACCAGACGACTGCTTCTGGAAAAAGAAAAGCTGGAACGAACCGTTCTTGAACGAACAGAGCGTATTGCCGAGCAAAATGATAAGATGCGGCAGCAGGCTGAAGAATTGCGGGAAACAAATACCGATCTGAAACGAAAAAGCGGAGAGGTGGAAGGACAGAAACTGGAGCTTGAGGAGAAAAACAAAGAAATTATGCTTCAGCGGGACAAACTGCTTCAACTGAATGAGGAGATTGAAAGCATCAATCAGAGTCGTCTGCGCTTTTTCACCAATATTTCTCATGAATTCAGAACTCCACTGACATTGATTATTTCGCCGGTGGAACGTTTGCTAAAAGAAATGCACCTGCCTGGCGTTGCCCACGAACTTCTGACTTCGGTGCAACGAAATGCACGTAGGTTGAATCTGTTGATAGACCAGTTGCTGATGTTCAGGAAGATTGAGACAGGTAACCTTTCGGTGAGAATAACCAATAGTGACCTCCCCTCATTTATTTCGGAGGTTTTTCATGCGTATGATATTCTGGCAAAACAAAAGAATATTATCTATATAAAAAATGTTAACCTCGAAAACCGGCCATACTGGTTTGATGATGAGAAACTGGAGAATATTCTGTATAATCTTTTGTCGAACGCCTTTAAATATACTCCTGAAGGCGGAGAGATAACTTTGACGGTTACGGAACAACATCCCGAACATCAAAAGCCTTCTCTTTCTATTGAAGTCACCGATACCGGTATTGGCATAAAAGAGGAGCAAATGGAGAAGATTTTTAAGCGGTTCTATCGTACTGCCGGAGATACTTACACTAAAGGAACCGGAATTGGATTGGCTCTGACTAAAGAGCTGGTGGATGCCATGAATGGTTCCATTGTTGTTAGTCGGAACGCCAATCAGGGCAGTCGGTTTATTGTGACTCTGCCCTATCGGCAGGAGGATTTTTCCGGAGCTGAGGTGAATGAATTGCCTACCTATGATTCTTCGGAGATAACCAATAAGGTTCAGGTGGTTTTAGATAATATTCAGGAGGAGGAGGTTTTTTTAGCTGCCAACTCTGTAGAATCATCTGACGAAGCCACTGTCTTGATTGTGGAAGACAACAAAGAACTGGCACTTTTTATAGCCAACTCATTGAGTGGCCAGTATCATGTTCAGGTTGCTGAAAACGGTAAGGTGGGCTATGAAATTGCCCGGAAAAATCCGCCCGAACTGATTATATCGGATGTGATGATGCCCGAAATGGATGGTATTGAAATGTGTCGCCAGATAAAGAATAATCTTTATACCAGCCATGTGCCGGTGATAATGCTTTCGGCCAAGGCCTTGATGGAAGACCAGTTACAAGGGTTGCAGTTTGGTGCTGATGATTACATCTCCAAGCCTTTTAATCTGGATATTCTGAAAGCCAAAGTACACAATGCCATTGAAACCAGACGCAAGATTCGCAGCTTGTTCACCTCTCAGTCCGAAATACCGGAGGTGAGTACCAAAAGCGAATCGCTGGATGATAAATTCCTGGCAAAAGCTTACGATGTTTTGGAAAAATCATACAGTAATCCCGATTTTAGTGTGGAAATGTTTTCCGATAGTATGTTTGTTAGTCGTTCGCTGCTTTACAAAAAATTGAAAGCACTGGTGGATTTATCTCCTAATGATTTTATTACTATTTATCGGCTGAAAAAGGCCCGCCCATTGATTCTTTCCAAAGAGATGACCGTGAGCGAGGTGGCCTACAGTGTTGGTTTTAATGACCCTAAGTATTTTAGCCGGGTGTTTAAAAAGTTCTTTAAAAAGACTCCCAGTGAATATCTCGAATAAGAGCTGTTGTTTTATGAAAGCAAACCAGGTGTAAGGCAGGCAGATGTGGCGGTCTCCAAACCTCCACTTTTTTGGCGCAGAGTGATTTTGTTTTGGACATACTCAAACAACTAATTAGTACTAATTCTGTCCTAAAAGATTATTTTGAACGTATGAACTGGCTAGAAGGGGGCTGACCTTGGCAGGTGAGCCTAAAAACAAGGTTGTTTTATCGTAAAATCGTCTTTGTTTGAATCTCGTGCGCGCAGCAAGCGAGATGAGTTTTGACGATTACGATAAAAGAACCGTAGTTTTT
>NZ_JADQBH010000091.1 GCF_016278715.1 Marinilabilia sp.
AAATCCGAAAACTCGCTTCGCTCAAACAATTCGGATTTCTTTACGAAAAACAATCTGATTTTCTTAACGGAATTTCTTTGATGCGAACCTACCTCTGAGCTGGGTAAAGTATTCATAACGCACATAAATACAGGATTTCATTAAATCCGTTTCATTTTAGTCGGACAGTAGTGTTCTTTTATCTAAAAATCTAACGGTCTATTGTGAAAAAAAGCATATTAGTTTAAAACAGCGTAATTTTTTTTGGAAATACAAAAGGACTCAGCTCCCTGGAATAGTGTGAACAATGCTTTCGTCCAAACATTGTGTCCCTGCAACTCTGCGCTTAGAGTTCAAATCGACTCGTTGCTTAACTCCCTCATATCCAATAGATGAAGTTAAAAGTCATCCTTTTTCAAATCTTTGGTCGGTTCATGTCGTACGATAACGAACACTTGTGTGTTATGCAATCGAACAATGTTGAAGGGTGAAAAATAAAATTAAGCATCATAACAAGCAGTAATACAATTGATTGCTGTTTTTGGTACGCCTCTTGATTAAACCTTGTCAGCAACACAATTACTTAACTAAACAGGAGGATTGGAAATGAAAACTTCAGTAATTTTTTCAGCAATGATTTTGGCAGTTTCAATAAATATTAATGCTGCCGAAAACGAAGAGAAACCTTTAAAAGGTTTGAAAGAGTACAACAACGCAAGTTTGTTTGCTTCTTTGGAAAGGGTGGAAGAAAATTTGATTACCCTTGCCCCCTGGATGTTGGATGTTGAGTTCTTTACTGAAACCGAAGAGTTTATGGAAATTGAAGATTGGATGCTGGATCCTTCCACATTCAAAAATCCAGGGACACCAGAAAAAGCTTTTGTATTGGACGAGTATTTTACAGAAGACTATGAGGAAGAAGTTTTGGAAATTGAGCCTTGGATGCTTTCAGTAGAATCATTTGATCTGGATTATTTTGAGGCCGACTATGAAGAGCCAATGCTTCCAATAGAAGACTGGATGTTTAACTTCTGATTCGTTTGGTGGCTTTTTTTGAATAAAGTTCTTATCTTAACCTAAGCGGATATAACTAAGAACTTTTATGGAACATAAGCTGAAAGAAAAACGTGCCATCGTAACAGGGGGAGCCAATGGAATAGGAAAAGCCATTGCCATTGCGCTCGAAGAGGCAGGTGCAAAAGTATGGGTGGTGGATAAGGACAAAGAAGGTCTTAATGAACTCAGAAAGCATTATCCCTGGATACACACAACACAACTTGATTTGGCGGATGCCGATGAGATTCTAAAATTCTTCAGGCAAATTGAAGTAGAATGGCGATTTGCCGATATTCTGATTAACAATGCCGGTTTGAGCCGGTTTAAACCGCTCGACAAATTAACGATTGAAGAGTGGGACTACATCATCAACAGCAATCTTCGTGCAGCTTTCATTTGCGCCCGTGAGTTTTCCAAAATGCATGCCAATGGTCAATACGGGCGCATCATCCAATTGGCTTCAACTCGTCACTTAATGTCGGAACCCGGAGGGGAGGCCTACGGGGCATCCAAAGGGGGGATTGTTTCTCTGACCCATGCGCTGGCCAATTCGCTGGCAGGTACAGGAATTACAGTCAATTGCATCAGTCCCGGATGGATTCATACCGGCGACCCGGAAAAGCTCCGGCAGCGTGACCATGCACAACATCCCAGCGGTCGGGTGGGCAAACCTTCCGATATTTCATCTCTTATTTTGTGGCTTTGCATCCCGGAAAATGATTTTGTGAATGGAGAAAATATCTACATTGATGGAGGGATGACCCGCAAAATGATATATGAGGAAGGGTGATTTCTAAATCGCCCTTTTTCAAGTACAGGTGATTTCTAAATCGCCCTTTTTCAAGTACAGGAGATTTCTAAATCGCCCTTTTTCAAGTACAGGAGGTTTCTAAATCGCCCATTTTCAAGTACAGGAGGTTTCTAAATCCCCCTTTTTCAAGTACAGGAGGTTTCTAAATCGCCCATTTTCAAGTACAGGTGATTTCTGAATCGCCCTTTTTCAAGTACAGGAGGTTTCTAAATCACCCATTTTCAAGTACAGGAGGTTTCTAAATCACCCATTTTTGTTTAACCCAACCCTATGAAAAAAGAAATATACAGGTCACATCTTCCACACTTTCATACCCCAGGAAGAAAATATTTTGTGACATGGTGTTTGAAGAGTGCTGTTCCCAACTTGGCGATAAAAAAGTATTCATCAGATCTTGAGAGCTTAAAGAAAAGAATTGAGTTGTTGGAACAAAGAGATGCGCCATCCGAAACTATTGATTCTGCCAGAAAGGAGTATTATATTCTGAGAAAGAATAATATTTCATTTTTTAATAAAATGCTTGATTCTCAAAAAGAACCAAAGGTTAATTTGGGGGAAACAACACATACTGATATAGTCTCCACAACGCTTAAATATTGGGAAGAAATTAAAATAACCAATATTGCTTTTTCCATTATGCCCAATCATATTCATTGGGTTTTGAAAACATTTGAAAAAGATCAGGATAACGAATTGGTTTTTTTGCAGGATGTTTTGAAATCGGTAAAGCAATACTCGGCAGGTAAAATTAACCGTGCTGCAAATCGTTCAGGAAGGTTATGGCACAGAGAGAGTTTTGATGTGACAATCAGGAACGAGTCTCATTTGTCTAACGTAATCCGATACACATTAAATAACCCTGTCAATGCGGGATTAGTGAAGCATTGGTCGCAATGGCCCGGGAATTGGTGCAAAAAGGAATATCTTCCTTGTTTCTGATTTGAAGGAATATCTTTTTATTTTGGGAGATGGGCTTCCGGTAATGTGCGATTGGGAAATCGCACATCCGGGAAATCGCACATCCGGGAAACCGCCCTTCCTGATATCAAAACTTTTCATCATACTTAGTCCAAAGGAAATCGCCTAATTTCCAGGCTTCATTAACTACACGATTTCCCCATTTCTCAGTATATCGGGTCAGGTGGTCAATGGTATGGTTTGTGCGCATACTCATGGCTTCCTTTTCTGCCAGGCGCTGGCTTTCGAAGACTTCTTTCTGAAGCGGAATCAGCACACTGTCCACATCGTGACGCATGTCGTTCCATCGTTGTGAAGCCAATGTGCTTAGGCGGTTGAATGCCCACCAGGCCGACTGCCGGCTAAAGCCTTTTCGTCCTGGGACTTTGTATGAAGCAGGAAGGTCTGTTATACTGCAATAAACAGGGATATAAACCGATGTAGCCACATTGTCCTGAGCCAGCCACACCAGTCCACCTATCTCGTTGGGCAGCCAGTCACGGCTCTGGGTAATGGTAGCGTACATGGTGTACCAACGGGCGATGGTGCGTTCGCCCAAATCGCCCCAACCTCCGTGGATATTATGAATATCGTAGGCGTCGTAAGGCATAAACGGACTTGCTAACGGGTGTGGAATGGTATCGCCCGCTTCGGTCACTTTTTTAATGTGAGCAACCATATCGTAAGGGGTTCCTTCGTAGTAATCCTTGAAAATTTCAATCATCTTTTCCAGGGTTACTTTCTTTGCGGGCTTTACGGAGAACGGATAATCGCGTGCCTCGGGATCCAGCCCCAGCGAAGGATTCATCATGGAAAGGGCACGCCATTCACGGCGACGGGCGGCCATAGACTCACGACTCTCCGGTGCGTAGGCATCAGCAAAACGGAACGGGCCGGTGGCCTGATTCCACCACATGCTGTCGCGCGCAACCTCGAAAATATTGTCGGAAGCCATGAAGTAGTCCGGGTTTTCCAGGTCAATTTCCTGAATTCGTGCTGCGTTGGCATTGACACTCACTTCTTCATCGGGAACCCTTTGTGCTACCCAGATGGCTCCTTTTTGCCCTTGACCGGAGCCTACAATCTCCATGTGCCAGACCTCTTTGGTGTCGGCAATGGTCAGGCATTCCCCAGCATCGTTCCAGCCATGCTTTTTAAGTAGTTCCCCTCCTGTTTTAATGGCATCGCGGGCGGAAGAGGTTCTTTGAAGCATCAGCTTAATCAATCGCTGACAATCGATAAGTCCCTCATCCGATTGGAGGGATTCTCTTCCTCCAAAAGTAGATTCGCCAATAGCCAGCTGCTGCGTATTCATGCACGGGTAGGCTGTGTTGATGTAACCGAAGGTCTCCCGAACCTGAGGGATTTCTCCAATGGGGATGTGCTTGTATGCGGGCATAGGTCCTGAATCGTCCGCCTCGCGCTTGTACATGGTCAAATTATCCCGGCGTCCGTGCCGTTCGGCCGGAACAATATTCATCCAGGAGCGGGTGCGGTGACTGTCGTCGGTGTGTGAGGTCATTACGGAGCCGTCGAACGTGGCCTGTTTGCCAACAGTAATGGAGGTACAGGCTTCCGGGACGCCATTTTTATAGTCGGGTTTATCCTGGGCCCCGGCAGAAATGGAAAGAGTAAAGAAGATGATTAAAGTCCCTATTGAAAGATGATTGCAAAGCATAAAAATGAATTTTTATTGTTGATACCAGGGGACGGGATAAGGTGAGCAAAAATAATGAATTTTCCGGAAGAAAGAGAGAAGGTAAGAAGAAGGTTGAAGGCCGAGGAAGGAAATGTGCAGAGGGCATGGGGTCTCTTAAATCTTCCTAAGGGGGACTTTGTGCATGGGGTAATGAGGATGGGGCATGAAGCACAGGGAATTGACTGGTCACTAAATGTACAAAAACGAAATTAGTGGCAAATTGAAAGAAAAAATTACCTGTCAAGCTTTTTTTTGCCTTTCCGGGCTCCTGAATTGAACTTACATTGTTGTTTTTCGTTGCTAATAATAGCAATAGTGAGGCGAAAAAGTCCAAATGTAAAGACGCTATGGCGCAAAGGTTATATTAACAGAGAGTTATGTTGACTGTATGTCGTTTTGAAGATGGTTTGTTGTTAATTGCTGGTAGGAGTTTGGAGTATTGTAAATATTACGATTAAAAAAAATATAATTGGTGTCCGGTCAGTATAAAAAAATAAACACTATGGAATACAGATATTTGTCAGACACAGATTTGAAATTATCGGCGATAACATTTGGCGCCTGGGCTGCAGGCAGCTGGATGTGGGGGAAAACCGAGCGTAGTGATGCCATCGCGGCCATGAAGGCAGCGTATGAATATGGCGTTACCTCTATTGACACAGCTCCCATCTATGGTCAGGGAACCAGTGAGGAAATTGTTGGGGAAGCGATCCGGGATATTCCCAGGGAAAAAGTTCAGATTCTGACCAAGTTCGGATTACGTTGGGATTTACCAAAAGGAAAGTTTTACATGAAGACCAAAAATAATGATGGTCAGTTTATTAATGTTTACAAATATGCCGGAAAAGAGAGTGTGATTGAGGAGTGTGAGAACAGTCTGAAACGATTGGGAACCGATTACATCGATCTCTATCAGATTCACTGGCCCGATATCACCACACCGCTGGAGGAGACCTTTGAGGCTGTGGAACGATTGATTGAACAGGGGAAAGTCAGATATGCCGGTGTGTGCAATTATGATGCTGAGTTGACAGAAAAGGCCAATAATCTGGTCAAAATCACCTCCAATCAGGTTCCTTTTAGTATGGTGAACAGAGGTATTGAGGAGGAGACGGTGCCCTGGTGTGTCAGAAATAATAAGTCCATCCTGGCATACAGTCCTATGGAGCGCGGATTGCTAACAGGAAAGATGAAACCTGGACAGAAGTTTGCAGAGGGCGATCACCGGAAGATGCATCCTTCGTTTGAGGATGAGAACATTATCAAAACCAATGTATTTCTGGAGACCATTAAACCGATTGCTGATAAGCATGGAATAACTCTTTCTCAGTTGGTGTTGCGATGGACGCTGGACCGCGAAGGGATAACCATTGCTCTGGCAGGAGCCCGGAATGCAGAGCAAGCTGTTCAGAATGCTAAAGCTGGAGACGTTAATCTTGCGTCGGAAGAATTGAGTTTTATTAACCAAAAAGTAAAAGAATTATGAAGTGGATGATTTTGAGTGTTGTATTTGTTCTATTTGGTACAAATTCAATTACCAGAGGACAAACGATTCAGCAAACAAATGACAAAATTTTGTTTGTATTGACGAGTCATGAGAAACTGGGAGATACCGGGAAAGAGACCGGATTTTATCTTTCGGAAGCTGCACATCCCTGGGAAGTACTAAAAGGGGATTATCAAATAGAATTTGTAAGTCCAGAAGGTGGAAAAGTTCCGGTGGATGGGTTTGACCTGGAAGACCCCGTAAACAAAAAGTTTTGGGAAAATCCACAGATACAAACAGAGTTGAATAATACCATGAAACCCTCGGAGATAGATCCGGCTGATTATGTGGCCATTCATTTTGTGGGAGGACATGGCACAATGTGGGACTTTCCGCAAAACGAGGCGTTGGCTGAGATTGCCTCTAAAATCTATCAAAATCAGGGAGTTGTTAGTGCTGTTTGTCACGGACCTGCAGGGCTTGTGAATATTAAACTTTCGGATGGTTCTTATCTGATTAAGGGCAGGAAAGTCGCCGGATTTTCCAATGCTGAAGAAAAAGCCGCCGGACTAACAAAAGTGGTTCCGTTTCTGCTTGAGGATAAATTAATAGAGAGGGGCGCCAATTACTCGGAAGGAGAAATATTTACCGAACATGTGGTGCGGGACGGACGCTTGGTAACAGGCCAGAATCCGCAATCAGCAAAAAAAATGGCAGAGGAAGTTCTGGAATTGTTGAAAACCAAAAATAACAGACAGTTGTATACTAATTAGTGAAATAGAGGGGGTGTTTTTCGATTAAACCGAAAAACACCCCCTTTCCAATTCAAAACCACAATAATGTCAGTAATAAAAATTAGTGAAAGAATTTAGTAATTGTCACCCTGGAAATGGAGCATTGTAAGTGAAGCAAAACAATCTAAAGCTTTGCCGTCCAACGAACCGCTCAATCAGGAAAAAAATGTTTCACAGGTACTTTGCCCCGCGCTCCATGCCCCTGCATTTGCCCCAGGTCCCCCTTGGGGAGAATTATGGGGCTCTTTTCCCTTACTTAAAATATTTGTCCACGGCCAGCACCAGAAACATAAAATTGGTGGAGCCTCCTCCCATTACATATTCGGTTTGTTGCCAGAAATAAGGCCACTCTTTGAGTTCCGGTAAATCGGGACGTATAAGTGCAGTTCCGGATACCACCCCACCCGGGATGTATGACCAGTCGGCACGGTTGACCCCATATCCAACCTCCACAGAGTTGCTGCCCACTCCTGATGCAAACGAGATGGCCTTATCGCCGGGATGATGCCCCAGCATAAAGTTTAGTGCGTTTAGGAACATTTCGGGGGTCGTAACTTCAGGCCATGCCTTATGCAGATAATATTGTTCTACGCCAAATCGCTGAATGGTCCAACCATGTCCCCAGATATGCGGTTCGTAAGGAACACCAAAGGGAGAGGCGAGGGATTCTTCCAGCGTCTTTTCATAGCTTTTTTCAACTGCGTAGGTTAGTTTTTCTTTGAATTCCTTGTTCTGAATGATGGGAAGAGCCTTTCCTAAATACCAGGCCGATTGTGAAGCATTCTTAATGATTTCGTCCTGCATTTTAAGCAGCACAGCTTCAAATTTTTTGTCACCTGTTGTAATCAGCAATTCACTGGCCAGACGAGCTTTAACGGGATGGTTGTCTAATTGTGAAGCAGAGGTATTCCAGAGAGCTAATGCAATGGTTTTGCATTCCTCTGACAATTCAGGATTGTGATTCTTTAAAGCCCGGGAGGTAAGGGCTAGTCCGGCAGCCACGCGACATTCACGTACAGGATTCTCTTCAGTAAATACCATCCGGTCATCGCGGTTTTCTTCTCCCATTTGAGGAGCCCACTTCTGATTGTCGGTCATAGCAGCCCCATCACCCAGCAAGACGTATTGTTCGAGCGTAGGACAGATTATTCCCCGATACAGCCGGCCCATTGATCGGTAAGCTCCAAGAATACTGGCAAGTCCGTGTTCTATTTGCTGTACCAGGTCGTTTTTTCCGTCGGCCTGATGAATTTCCACATGTCGGTTTTCCAAATCAATGGAGGTGGCATCGTAATCCAGTTCAAATTCTTCCAGCATCATGGCAAGCAATTCCACGGTGCCTATTTGCGACTCCACACGAAGATCGTAATCTCCCGCATCGTGCCATCCGCCATGATTGAGATTGGGAACCTGGTCGTATGGTTCAAACGCTGTCAACGTGGAAGAGCCTTGAACATAACCATCGAAGTGGTTGAAATCTGTGGGAGCCATCAGTGCATCGTCCAGATGACACAAGTCGTGCCATACCCGGTAATGGTCTTCCACACGCATGTGACACATTTGAACTGGCAGGAAATAATCTATGACGGGTTGCCAAACATGCCGTTTCAATACATCGGTTGAGATCTTGAAAGGGGTGCTCTTTTCCCCGTTTAATTCGACCAGATACATTCCTGCTTCTTCAATTTCAGAGAAATCAACCGTAAAGTAATTGTACCTTAAGAATTGGCCCCATAATTCGGGTTTTTGTCTGCTGACTTCTACCGTTCCCTCAGGGGAAGTCTTCATCAGTCGGATTTCGGGAAGTTCCCCGGTTTTTTTGTCTGTTTCAATAACGATTTTCTTTTCCTGGAGAGGGTGATAACCCACCTGAGAGAGATGGATGACCGGTTTGTAAGTGTAATCTCTCACAACGCTTGGGGTAACGGTCCACTCAATGGCATTTTGGGTTTTCCCTGCAGGAAGGGTTTCCCGAATAATAAACCACGCATTGTTGTGATTTCCCCTTCCGTCGTAAAGTTCCAGTTGACCATCACTCTCAAAGTTGATGCGTTGCAAATCATTTTCAGGAACGATGGTAAGCTGTTTTCCTTTTGCCAGATGTTGAGTGATAAAGTGGTCCTGGTCTTTCAGCACAGGTCCATTGGCCTGTAGCGGAAAAATACCGGTTTCTCCATCCATTATGTAGCTTTTGCCAAACAGATGACCGGGGAAAAGCTCCAGATTGAAACCTACTTTCCCTGTCCATTCCAGTGGCAAGGGTTCTTCCAAATCGACACTTATTTTAAAGGAGCTGTTTTCCAGTGCAGAAACGTTGACTTTGTATTTTAAGATCAGATCGGGATAGGTGATAGGGTTGAAACCTTTTAGATGTCGGCTTGAATCGGGAAACCAGAGATACCGGGAAATGGTTTCATTTTCTGCATCAATAATTTCCTTGCCGGCAGCCGGAATGGGTGACCATTGTCCGGGGGATACTTCCAGCCGGATATCCCCGTTTGCTGCTACACGTTGCCCATGTTGAATGATGGTCACACCAGTCTGATGTCCTTCGGGATAGATGTCTGCAAAAACAGTCACATTGAGTCCGGGCATCTCAAAATAACCCTTCTCATTCAGAGCAAGGGATGGCTGGCCTGTGGCATTACCCGACAATACGATGGCCATAAAAAGCAAAATATAGAATCTCATAACTCAAATGGTTTTATTAGTTGTGTGCTTAAAGATAGTGTATTCTGGATACTTTTAGAATTTGTTGATTTGTGGTGTACAAACAAAAATGACTAACCATTCCTGGAATATTCGAATATCCGGATTTTCAGTGATTTTTCCTGTGGTGGTTAAGTGCCAAATAAACAATTACATAATGGATGTGTTGGGCTGTTCGAATTATAATATAAATTGAAAATAAGCAGGATATTTCTTGGAAGTGTTCAACGTAAGAAATACTTTTGTCGTGCAGAAACAAAAAATAGTACTAAGCATTCTACAGTTTTTACTGCTTTCTCGTCGGAGAAGTAGAATTAATCCCACCCGTTAAACTGTTCTAAGGTTAATTAAAAACATTTTGATAATGCCAGTTCTTTTATCAGTACTTTTAAAAACTGTTTTTCGCGATAAGTTTTTGTTGAAATTCTTATCTCTTCGGTTTCATATGTCAACCATCCTGTAATTTCAGATACGGGGTAGTTTCTTTTCTATATTTTATTATCAAGTTCCATCCCTGCATTGTTTGAGTGCAGAATCTCAGAAATTTTCTACCACGAATCTGAATGCATGCAACTATTGCTGCGTGTTTCCATGTCATGCTCATGCTGTAATTGTTGTGTTGCGCCATTTTCCATTTTTCTATTTCAAAGACTTTTTTTCTGGGTATAGGTATATAGTTGTCTAGATATCTATGCGCTATATTTTGTAAGAAAATGAGGTTTGTTTTTTCAACAGCCAATATGGTTATTTGGTTGAATATGTGAATTTAACAACTCGTTTGATATTATACAATTCGTATAATATTAATATTCAGAATTTTAATACAAGTAAAGAGTTAAGGTCAATCGATTGAAGGTTAAGGGTTTATGTAGTCCTGATGGCCTAAAGTGAGTTTTGAATTCTTAATAAACAAAAGAAAAAATATCATGAATAAACGAATGAATTTTTATAGAGGTCAATACCAAAAAGCTACCTCAAATTTCTTTTTTGAGAATATTAATCCTGCCACAGGAGAAAAAATCTGTGATGTAGAGGCATCCTCCGAAAAAGATGTTCAGGAGGCCATTACATCGGCCACTGAAGGGTTTAAAGTCTGGTCAAAAGTGTCTGCTACAGAGCGTGGTCGTATTTTGCGTAAAGCAGCCGATTTACTGAGAGCACGCAACGAAGAAATTGCTAAAATTGAGGTCGCAGATGTGGGAAAACCTCTCTCTGAAGCCATTGAAGTGGATGTAATGACCGGTGCCGATGCATTGGAATACTTCGGGGGAATAGCGCCTTCCATCCATGGTGAACATTACGACCTGGGAAATACGTTTGCTTTTACACGAAGGGAGCCGCTTGGTGTTTGTGCCGGTATCGGG
>NZ_JADQBH010000232.1 GCF_016278715.1 Marinilabilia sp.
TCTCTTTTATCTCTCCCCCTATTTTGCGAATGTTTTCCTCATCATGCTCCGGCATATCCAGGGAGTTTCCGGTAGTCACAATTCCAGTTTTAAATCCGAGCGATACCAAAGGAGATACGTCCCAGACCGGGAAATATCCGATACTCTGCTTATCCCAGCCAGCGATAGGAACTCTTCGATCGTGAAAGACCACATGTTCCCGACTGAGGAAAACATCACCAATTTCGGCACCATTCTCGCCAAAAGCACCGGCCGTTCCCGCATTGATAATTAACTGCGGGTGATACTTATCGACAGCAAACTGTGTAGCCAGAGTGGCAGCCTGAGTCCCAATAAGATCCAGTCCTGTCTCCGGATCTTTACCGTTAATCACCAACGATAGTTGAATGTTTTGATACTTTCCGGTCCATGCGCGCATGGGAAGATGGCTACAAAAAGAAAGATCTTCAACCAAACCCAGTGCATCAATAATAGGTTGAGCTTCGGCCCCCATGGCTACAACGAAGCAAATATTTTCAATTTTCTCCATTTCAGACTGTATTAATCAAAATCAATGGTCAGTTGATGAGGTCCGCTGTTTTCCTTTGGCGGGAAATTTGAAACAGAAATCCCAAGCAACCTGACCGGCTTTTCCAGAGAGGCCAAATTTAATAAATCCCTTACAACCGCTCTCAATTGACCAGGATTTTCCGTAGGCTCCGAAAAAGTCTGCGATCGGGTAATCTGGTCAAAGTCACTGTATTTCACTTTCAAGGTTATGGTTTTCCCGAAAGACCCGTGTTTTTTGATACGTTCCCATAAGCCTTTCTCCAGCATTTCCAGTTGAGTCAGCATTTCATCTCTGGTTGTAATATCTTCGTGAAAAGTATTCTCAATGCCCACAGATTTTCGTTCACGGTGCGGGATCACCGGTCTGTCGTCAATACCGTTGGCGATCTGATGAAAGAAAATTCCGGCTTTCCCAAAATTGCGAATGAGCATTTGAAGATCCGCATTTCTAAGATCCTCACCTTTAAACAATCCCAAATCATGCATTTTTCTTGCTGTGCGCGGACCAACTCCATAAAAGTCATCTACAGCCAACCGGTCAATAAAATCCTTAACAGCTTCGGGTCTAATCACAAAAAGTCCATTGGGTTTATCCTCATCAGAAGCAATTTTAGCCAGAAATTTATTAACACTAATACCGGCTGAAGCAGTCAGCCCCGTGGCCTCGAAAATCCGGCTTTTTATCTCCCTGGCAATGAGGGTGGCTGATGGAATTCCTTTTTTATTAGTGGTAACATCCAAAAAGGCCTCATCGATGGAGAGTGGTTCCACCAAATCGGTATAATCCCGGAAAATCTCCATAATCCGGGCGGAATCAGCTTTGTACACATCAAACCTGGACTTCACAAAAACCAACCCCGGGCATTTACGCGCTGCAATTTTGGACGGCATGGCCGAATGAACCCCAAAAACACGAGCTTCATAACTGGCAGCTGCTACCACTCCCCTATCACTACTCCCCCCCACTGCAACCGGTTTCCCGCGAAGTTCGGGTTTGTCACGTTGTTCAATGGAGGCAAAAAAAGCGTCCATATCGATATGAATGATTTTTCTAATCACAGTGCAAGTTTAATAAATATCCGGGATTGAATTAAGGGAATCAAAAGCTTCCTATCTTTGAAGGCGTAAAAAACTTTAACCGCCAAACAGGAATCGACACACAGGCGCAGCATCTGAAAGAACTGCCCTAAGAGATTTACCGAATCAACCTGACGTTTTTATATTTACAGTTAGTTAAAGCCAAAATGAAGACGAAAATGACGCAAAGTTTAATTATCAAAGAGTTGATCTCAACTTTTTTAATATTGAAAGTAACTCCCTAGAAGGAGCTTGCAAAAGGTTGACGGCGTATTTTCATAACAAACCTATTATAGAAAAAAAGAGGTCATGAGTAAACCAAATACCCCTATTGTGGAATTACGAACCAGCGAAGACGGTTCATCGACGCTTTATCGCCCCGACCTGGATGAGCACTATCATTCAATCCACGGTGCCATACAAGAGTCTATGCATGTATTTATTCGTGCCGGATTGGAAAAACATCCCGGTGGTTTGCTTAAAATACTGGAGGTTGGATTTGGCACCGGACTCAATGCACTGCTTACCGTTATTCATCAGGGCAACAAAAAAATCTTCTATCACGCCATAGAACGATTTCCGCTTGACGAATCTACAGTTTCGCAAATAAATTATCCGGAAGTTTTAAAAGAGCCCGCATCCAGGGATCTTTTTTTAAAGTTGCATCAGATACCATGGAACGGAGATTATGAAATCACCTCCCGATTTATTTTACATAAAGAAGCATCTGACCTGGCCGAATTCAAGCCCATTACAAGCTACGATCTGGTTTATTTTGATGCGTTTGGTCCGGATAAACAACCCGAATTATGGACTCCCGAAGTATTCAAAAAAATATCAGAAGTCATCAACCCCGGTGGCTTACTGGTCACTTACAGCTGCAAAGGAACAGTAAAAAGAGCCCTGAAGGATGCAGGGATGCAAATTGAAAAAATTCCGGGGCCTCCGGGAAAAAGAGAAATATTGAGAGCAACGAAACCTTCATCATAACAATTTTTCTTCAGTTTTTTATTAAATTTCGCCGTTGAAAAAATCTTTTTACATCACAAAACACTATTGAAATTAACCATTTAAACAAATTCTTAAGTTATGAAAGGCAAACAACTGATTATTGGCGTAATTGCCGCAATTTTTGCGATTACCGGATGTAACAAGGTTCCCCATACCGGCAAAGCCAATATGGAAACACAACTTGACAGTCTGAGCTATGCATTAGGTTTCTTTGAAGCCTCCGAATGGAAAAAAAGATTTGAGCAGGTACCCTTCGATACCATTAAATATAAAAAAGTAGCGCTCGCCTTCAAAAACTCAAATCTTGCGGATAGTTACCTTGAATTCAGAAAAGGTCAGTTTGACACCATCGACATTGAAATGTTCAAAAAGGGTTTCTTTAATGAACTTGCTTACGATAAATCCTACTTTACTGAAATCACTGCCGATATTTTTATCCGTAAAATATTTCAACAAGTGCTAAACAAAAAAGATAGTCTCAAACAAGTTGAAGCACAGAAAAACCTCGAAAAGGGACAAGCATTTTTGGAAGAGAATTCAAAAAATGAAGATGTGATTGTTTTGGAAAGCGGTCTTCAGTACAAGGTTATTAACGAAGGTGAAGGACAGAGCCCCACCATTAAGGATCAGGTTAGGTGTATTTACCATGGCACCCTGATTGACGGCACCGTCTTTAATAGCACAATGGAAAGAGGCGATACGGCCACATTCAAGTTAGACGAAGTCATTAAAGGATGGCAGGAAGCGCTACCGCTTATGAAGGAAGGTGCAAAATGGAAATTATTTGTTCCTTCAGACCTAGCCTACGGAAACAACGAAAGAGGAGAATTTATTAAGGGTAACGAGACACTGATTTACGACATTGAATTGATTGAGGTCATCAAACAAAAAAAGAAGAGCAACCAAAGAAATTAGATTGAAGCAGGCTGGAGATTGTCACCAATTTCTCTGCCTATAAACAACAAGCTGTTAGTAAAAATCAGAACAAGAGGCTTCTTCAATTTTAAAATTGAAGAAGCCTCTTATTTTTTAGATTAAAGCATCAATAGTTCATTAAAACTGGCTTGGTCAAATCTCTCTGTATAAATAAGTGGGCCATATCAATGACACGTTTTAAGCTATAGTTCTTTTGTATCATTATTCACTGCAAACCGAGAAAAAACTGAGATTGCTATCCTGCGTTCGCATTTTTTTTAACAAAGAATTAATGCTTGGCTCAGGCAGCAGATTTTATTATGTGGGGATGGTTACCCTGCAAACCTTTCACAAAAGCTTCTCCCAGAACTCCGGACAAATAAGGATCTTCACCATAAGTCTCCTGGCCGCGTCCCCACCGGGGATCACGAAAAATATTAACATTGGGGGACCAATAAGTCAGCCCCTGATATTTTTGCACTTCACCGCTCTTTTGGGCTTCATTGTAAATAGCACGCCCCTCGGTAGAGATAACGTCGGCAATCTCTCCAATTAAATCGGGATTGAAAGTGGCAGCCAAACCAACGGCCTGTGGAAAAACTTTCAGAAATTAAGAAACCCATCAGAAAACGTCCAGAAAAAGACCACTAACAAACTTTAATTGAGAGAATTTCCGAAAAAATAAAAAAGAGTGAACCCGTCTGGTAAGACAGCCCCACTCCTTTCACACACAACTAATAAAACCTATATAAAAACGCTCGCAATATAATCAAAGTTCTTAAATCTTTGAAAAAATAGTATCAAATTTTGCTCCAAAAGAAACAAATAAAAATAACACTACTATACGGAGGACAAAACAATCGGTTTTTTTTTTAATTGGCCAGTTTTGCCGAAGCCTCGGCAAGCTGTTGTTTAAAATAATCCTGAGTTTTGAACCCTTCGTCCTGATACTCCCAGCCACTAAAAAAATAATATTCGGATGGTTCACCCTCTTCCAGATCGATGGCTACCATGTGGGTTTCCACAATTCCGCTACCCTCATCCGGAGCAGTCCAGGTTTCAATAAATTCGTCATCAGGTACCAGAACCGCCATTCCAAGAACTTCACCCAGATAGGCCTGATTGCCATGCGAGGCAACAATCCGGAATCCGTTTTCTTCCATTGTAAAGGCTTCTTTCTGTTCCATATTTACAATGCCGGTAACAAGTTGTTCATCGCCCTGCAGTCCATCCACAGAGACTTTGCTTCTGTAAAAACGGTCCCCGGCATAAATAGAGATCTCATGTTCTATGTCATAGATTCTGTCGTTAACAGCCATCCCAAAATAATTTAATTTTAGGATGGCACGAACAGGCCCTTCTGTAATAAACTCGTAGGTTCCTTTTTCGCATTGACCTACTCTCACCACCTCACCGTTTACACGAATTCCAAGGGCACCTGCGCCGAGGGAGTTACCAACTTTCAGGATGTCCATTCCCCAGTCATCCAGTTCGTGGTAGTTCTGTCCCCGAATACCGGCCGAATCAAGAACCATTCCCGTTGTCGCCTTTCCAAAAATATCAATCCCGTTGCGGGCATCGTAGTAATTCCGAAAGCCCACCAGTTCATTTTCCCAGGCAGGACCTTCCATCTGGAAAACCCCTGAAATAGTAGGGCTATCCGTCGTTTTCAGACGATCTTCGGCAGACACTTCAGCATAAGGTTCTTCCACATAACCAAAACGGACATTGGTCCTTTTAGGAAAATCGGGAAGCTCATCCTCCGAAACTGCATTAAAATAGACAGTCTGAGGAACTCCGGCTTCCAGATTCACTAAAAAAGCCATTTCATCCCAGTTGCCATCCTTATCCAGGTCATCGAACTGAGCAGGAAGATTTTTTCCGTTGGCATCCACCACAATGATGTAGTTGTCTCCAACTTCCTCAGGCAAATATGAATTCACCTCCTCATAAGAAAGCACAACCGCCTTATCCTGAATCGTAGTATCAGAAGATACTTCAAACCCTTTCTGAGGAGCAGTACATCCCAATACGATGTATGTAGCAACAGAAAGAGCAAAAACTGATTTGGTTTGCATAGCTAATTCGTTTTATGGATTAACATCATTTTCGCCTTTCACGTAACCAAAATTGGCCAGAATACCCCCGTCCACATAAAGCACATGACCATTCACAAAATCACTCGCTTTACTTGCCAGGAACAATGCAGCATTACCAACATCTTCAGGCTCGCCCCATCGTCCTGCAGGGGTGCGCGTCATCACCAGGTCGTTGAAAGGATGATTCCCTTCCCGAATGGGTGCTGTTTGCTCAGTGGCAATGTATCCCGGGCCAACCCCGTTTATCTGAATATTGTACTTTGCCCACTCACAGGTCATGTTTGCAGTCAGCAACTTCAAACCACCTTTTGCCGAAGCATAAGCCGAAACTGAGTTACGGCCATAGACACTCATCATAGAGCACATGTTAATTATTTTTCCCGACCGGCGCTCTATCATACCAGGAGCCACACGTTTGGCTACAATTAAAGGAGCTACCAGGTCAACATCAATAACCTGTTTAAAATCTGCAACAGCCATATCCAGAATCGGAATACGCTTAATAATTCCGGCATTGTTGACAAGAATATCAATGGGGCCTACTTCTTTCTCAATAGTCGTAATTCCCTTATCGACTTCTCCCTCGTTGGTCACATCAAAAGTCAGGGTAAAAACATCAATGCCTTCTTTGGCGTATTCTGCCTTGCAATTCTCCAGCTTATCACCAGACAAATCATTGACGGCAATTTTGGCTCCTGCCTTCCCCAGGGTCTTTCCGATGGCCATTCCGATTCCGTGAGTTCCTCCGGTAACCAAAGCCACCTTTCCGGTTAAATCAAACAGTTCATTTATCATATCAAATACTTTTTTTTTAAGAATAAAAATCTTGGGTAAAAGGTTGTCAGCAAAACAATCGCCTACTGACAACATGGTTCAGTCAAGGTTGGTCTCTTTCAGGTTATTTCAACTCCTGCTGAGTCAAATGATTCATATCACTGTAATCCTTATTTTCACCAGCCATACCCCAAATAAAAGAGTAATTGGAGGTTCCCGAAGCACTGTGAATACTCCAGGACGGCGAAATAGCCACTTGCTCGTTCTTCATCCAGATATGACGTGTTTCGTTCGGTTGGCCCATAAAATGACAGATGGCCTCTTTTTCTGGCAATTCAAAATAAAGGTAAGCCTCCATGCGCCTGTTGTGAACGTGTGGGGGCATTGTATTCCAGGTACTTCCGGTTTTAAGTTCGGTAATTCCCATTTGCACCTGGCAGGTAGGAATGACATCACTCACAATGAGCTTATTAATTTTCCGTTCGTTGGACGACTCCTGAGAACCCATTTCTGCAACAACAGCCATATCCAGGGTTACCTTATTATTGGGATGTTTTGTGTGAGCTGTTGCACTATTCAGATAAAGATGAGCAGGTTTTTGGGGATCAACTGATTCGAATACAACCTCTTTATTTCCACTTCCAAGATAAAGGCCTTCCTTGTAACCCAATTCATAAACAGTTCCATCGGCAGTTACTTTTGCGTTGCCCCCAATATTTATAATTCCAAGCTCACGACGCTCCAGAAAATAGTCTGCCTTCAATTCATCAAAAGGCTCCAGTTTAAGCGGCTTATCAGTAGGAACGGCTCCACCAACAATCAATCGATCGTAAAGGGTGTAAACCACATTAATCTCTCCCGATGCCATTACATTTTCCATCAGAAAATCTTCACGGATACGCTTGGTATCATAATTCTTAAAATCTGCAGGATGTGCAGCATACCTAAAATCGTAATTCATAATACTATTTTTTAAAATTGTTAAACTTCTGTCTGAAAAATCAATATTTAAAAAAGGGATTAATCCCTTAAACCCTGATCCCGATTATGGTTTTGTAAGGTTTTGATTTTCCAAAACCAACAAAAACCTATTTCGGGACAAAAAAACTATTTCATGATTATGGCAACACTCGACAAAACCGTTTTCTATATTATTGTTCCTTCTTACAATTCAGGAAACATTAAAATCTTCACCATCTGAGGTTTCATCTCTTCCATATTTTCATTTCCTTGTCCCTGCCCCACATTCTGAACAAAAAGGTGTAACGCTTCTTCTCTCTTCCACATCCCTGTGTCGTAAGAAGGTTCCCACTGGCCAACTTCCACATCAGCAATAGTTTTTAAATCCCATTCCAAAAACTGACTTCCCAATTTTGCAGAAGCTATGCAAATCCTGTTCATCTGTTCCTGGTCTCTGTAAATCACATGCACTTTGGGAGATTGCTTTTCCTCAACAATTACCTGTGGCCGGCTAACAGGGATTCTTCTGCTGCCTTCACCTTTAAGGGTAAATGCCATTTTCCGATTTGAAATCCGGGACACTTCCCATTTTCCGTTTTTCAGAAATACCAGGAAAAACTGAGGAACCTGTTCTCCTTCGGGAGTCCAGTAAGAAGCAATAAATGGTTGTCCTTCTTTATCGGTAGCAATGGATGTCTGGTTAATCAGACTGCTGCCCTGGGGGATGTTTAATGCATATTCTGCATTTTGTGAGTTGATGGGCACTTCCAACTCTTCACCATCGCTTTTCTTCCATGTTTCGCCACCATCATCGGAACGGGCATAACAAAGATCATGGTTGGACATAACATCCCATGTTTCGCGCCACACCCACGACAAATGCAAAGAACCATCCTTGCCAGCACACATTTGCCAGTAAGCATTTCGTTCACCTTCTCCATCAATTAAGTTATCATGAAGACGCACCCATTTTTTCTGCTGGGTATCATATCGGTTCAGGACCAGATTTCCTCCTCCCGAGCCGCCATACCTGTAAGCAAACAATAAATCGCCGTTGGGTAAATTATAAAACTCAGGATAAGTTACGCCATTTTCTTCCAGGTTTCCAACCATCGGTTTCACATCCGAAAATTCTAAACCACCCGGTTCAAGGCTTCGGCAATATTTCAGGGGGCTATTGTGGTGATCCCAGGCCAGATGCAGATAACCATCAGCATCTACCATCATGCTGATAACATTGTGTGCATCAGCAACATTTCCCTGCATTCGGGTTTTTTGAACCTTCCACTCAGACGATTGCAAAGCCCTTTTTGCAACAACAACAAAACCGGTGGAGTCGTACCATGAAGCATACTGAAAATGCTCATTACTTACAACAGAATTTTTCCGGAAGATGGTTGCATTCACCGATGTTTTTGCCCATCCTTCACCCAGTTCCATTACACGTGGTTTTGATTGCTCAGTCTGCAGTGCACAGGACTGAATAACCATAAATACAGCAAGCAGATTTATTATTACAATTTTCATTTAAGTTTTTCTACGAATAAACAATCCAATATATTAGCTATTCTCCGTTATCCTGAAACTTCAGGCCTGCAAACAACTGATAATTAATCCATTAAAAAATCAGGAAAACAAAACACAACTCACTCATAATAAAAACCTTGCGTTATCGCGTCTCTGCGTTTAGGCTTTTTGAAACGGACTATTCAGACAACCGAATTCATTAACAAAGAATCCGAAACAGATGAGCGTCGCTGAATCAGACGTACAGCGATATGAATTTCTTCACTTAACAACTCTTCTTTACCTATATTTTCAATAACGGCTTTTGCAACCTGATTGCCCATCTCAAAAGCATTTTGCTCCACACTCGTAAGTGTTGGTTCCACCATCTCGGCAAATGGCTCATTGGCAAAACCTGATATTTTAACATCGTCCGGAATAGCCACATTAAACTCCTTGAGTTTTTGAATAGCTCCCAGGGCGGAAAAATCACTGGCTGCAAAAATCCCATCCACTTTTTGGGGAAGAACAATACTTGTGACAGCTTCCATACCCGCCTCCTGGATAATACAATTTTCCACAACCAGAGCGGGATCAAAATCAATTCCTGCCTGCTCCAGTGCATACCGATATCCGTCAAATCGCTCCTGATACACATTAACATGCAAAGCCCCTGCAAAGTGTGCAATTCGGGTACATCCGTTTTTAATCAAATGTTGAGTGCTACGCAAAGCCCCAAGAAAATTATCGTTAACAATACGGGGCCCGGCAATCAAACCCGATACACGGTCGAACTGCACCAATGGCACTCCTTCGTCAATCACCTTCTGAAAATGACTAAAGTCTCTGGTTTCTACCGAATGAGAAACAATAATTCCTGCAACCCTGTTGCGCAACAATGTGTGAAAGGCTTTCCTTTCATGTTCTTCCCGCTCATGGGTCTGAATAATTAACAAATTAAATCCGGCAGGATTGAGCAAGGCTTCCACGCCACTAATCACATGACTAAAGAAATGTCTATTAATACGGGGAACCACCATCCCAATGGTATCACTGCGCCCGCTCCTCAGGGAAGATGCAAGCACATTGGGCTGATACCCCATCTGTGCAGCCACCTTTAATACACGCTGCCTGGTATTCAATCCAACCCGGTTGTTACCCGCCAGCGCCCGGGAAACCGTTGAAGGAGTAACCCCCATTTCGCGGGCAATATCAGTAATTGTAATTCTTTTCTTGGCCATCCATTAATTATTACTTCGACAAAAATACAAACGTTTGCACAAAAAACACAAATTTTTAAAGGATTTTTTAAAATTTGAAAATTTCAGATAAAACAAACCACAACAATCAACCCGATAGAAAAACTGAAAATTCACAACCTCAACAGAGTAAAAAACAATCAATGTACATTCCTGTTTCAAAGCTACTTGTCGTTTAAATCAAACAAAAAACACCCAATTTTATATTAATCTGTCATCCTTTTTGGACGCAAAAATTAATCAAAAACTTGACCAAAGAAAAAGAATGCTTTATCTTCGTGTTCGTTAACGAAATCAGAAATCATCTTAAAAGTTCATTACAGATATGAAAAACTTCATTCATCCTGATTTTCTACTGGAAGGAAGAACAGCCCGTGAGATTTACCATGAGTATGCAGAAAACCAACCCATCATAGATTTTCATTGTCATCTTTCGCCTCAATTAATTGCTGAAGATCACAATTTCGACAATCTGGGACAGGTCTGGCTGCAAGGCGACCATTACAAATGGAGAGCCATGCGAACCAATGGAGTTGATGAAGAATATTGTACCGGAGCTCCAGGCTTTTACGACAAATTTATGAAGTGGGCAGAGACGGTTCCCCACACGGTCGGTAATCCGCTGTATCACTGGACACACCTGGAACTGGCTCGTTAT
>NZ_JADQBH010000172.1 GCF_016278715.1 Marinilabilia sp.
ATCCATGCACCGGAAACAGACCCAAAGGTACCCCACTTATCTTCAATAAACTTTGAAGAACCGTCTCTTCTCAAAACTCCTTGAAAGAAGTATTTCTCATCGTAATCGTAACTCACCTGACCAAAATAACTGGCAAGCATATATTCTTCTGTATAAGAAGACGATGGTGAAGAAACAACGGCATTGTTCAACTCCAGACTAAACGGGTCAGCCAGGTTTGATTTAAAAGCCGACAAACGCTTATAATCCAGAGCAGATGCTTCCTGAGCAACAAAAACCTTAACATTATGATTGTCAATTTTTTTGGTGTACTCCAACTTATTGGTGGTTGTGTAAGCAAAATAGTTCTCTTTAACTTTATATATGCTTCCCCCCTGATTGGCTGAACCACCATAAAAAGCATTACCAAGATTATCATAATCAGAGGTTAAATATTCAACCCCAAATGTAGTGCTAAAGTTGAAATCCTTTAAAAAGGTAGCCTCTAACCTTGAATTTCCTGAAAATTGCTTATTGTCGGTCCGAACAACATCATGAACGCTACTGGCCACTGCATTGGTTAAAGCGCCAAAGCGACGTGTTCCGTATTCATCATCACCGTAATCATAAATAGACTGACCTTCAAAAATTGGGTCAGGAACTTTGTTACCCTCAGCATCTCTGGCATAGACAGGATAAATAGGAGGCATATTGGCCACAAACCAAAAACCATTGTTGGAATCTTCGTCCTGACCTCCGGCAAAATTAGAAGTTGATTTCATGAAACTCATGTTCATGGTACCTTTCAACCACGATTTAACCTGGTGCTCAATATTGGCACGACCAGTAAATCTTTCATAATCCGAATTAATATAATATCCCTGATCGTCCAACCAGCTAAAAGAAGTATAATAACGATTTTTTTCGTCACCGCCACTTAGGCGCACACTGGCTTCTGTCCGATTAGCATTTTGAAACAATGCATCCCGCCATTTTTCAGGTGTGTATTTTCTTGAAACCCCTGGGTTAAATTTTCCGGTATTGGGATCAATTAAATCTGCTCCATCAGCATCCCACATATTATAATACTGATCAAAACCAGGAGTTGAATTTGGATCAGCAAAAATCCATGTATTTGCATATTCAACAGGGTCAACAGCACCTCTAAGCATTCCGCGTGTTTTCAAAGCGCTCCAGGCCGTTTCAACATAACTCTCTGGCTCTGTAAAAACATCATATTCAGGTAGCAAACGGAAGTTCACACCATGTTTCAAATCAACCTCAACTCTGCTTTCGCCTTTTTTTCCTTGTTTGGTGGTAATAATTACCACACCGTTAGCACCTCTGGAACCATAAATTGCGGTAGCAGCGGCATCTTTCAAAACTGTAGTTGATTCAATATCCGATGGTGCTATAGAGTTAATATCTCCCTGCAAGGGAATACCATCAACAACATATAATGGATCTCTACTACCATTAATTGAACCAATTCCACGAATCCTGATATCCGCGCTGGAACCAGGCTGTCCATTTGAATTAATTACCTGAACCCCGGCAACTTCACCAGAAAGAGCCTGCGAAATATTGGAAACATTCTTTGATTCAATCTTTTCAGCATTAACTTTGGCAGCTGTACCAGTAAAAGATTCCTTAGTTGCAGTGCCATAAGCCACTACAATCACTTCATCCATTGAAATAGACTCTGATTCAAGTGCCACATCAATGGTAGTTTGTCCCTCATAAGCAATTTCCTGAGATTGCATTCCGATGAAAGAGAAAACAATAATTTCTGCATCTTCAGGTACATTCAAAGAAAATGTACCATCTACCTGGGTAACAGTACCCACTGTAGTTCCTTTAACGAAAACGGAAACACCGGGTATCGGCATACCATCTTCATTTCCCGTAACAGTCCCTGTAACAGTCTGAGCTTGTGCTAAAACAGAACCAAGCCCTAAAACCATTAGGAACGAAAGTGCTAAAAGTACTTTCTTCATAGATTATAGGTTTAAAATTAAAAAATAGAACAATAAAAGAACGCACTCAAATTAATGAATGTTTTCAAGTTTTATCACAATTTAACACATGATTTTTATCATAAAATAACCCGTGAATCATAACCATGACCTTTATCAGGTCTTTTGGAACATTTCATTAAGCCGAAAAGAGGTTTTGTGTGTATTCTGTCACAAATATATAACTTTTTACTTTCAAAAAATAACCTACAGCTTTTTTTTGCGTTTTCTAGCAAGAAAACACCCCTAAAACGCCCCACCAACCTTATGTGTTTTAACCATTCTCCAAAACCACCCCCTAAAAAATGGGGCCAACAAACATTATTTTAAGTTTTTCGAAACACACAACCCCTAATTAACAAACCTTGCATAACAGCAGACAATAGTTTTCTACTGTTACCTAAAAAAAACAAACAATAGAGGTTTTGGTTTAATTGGTTAAGACAGCCGAACCTCAACAAGAGGTCTTTTGATGGAAACGGTGGAAGTTAGAGGCTGGAAGTTGGATGGTAGAGACTGGATAGTAGAAGCTGAATGATTATTACTCAAAAACTATATACTCCATAATCCATGCCCCATGCCTTAATCTCCATGCTCCATGCCACTTTCTCCATGCCGCATGAGTGCCCCTTGGGGGGAATTAGGGGGCCCCTTTCACATTCCCCATTTCATCAAACACCAATCGCTTTGAAAAAAGAATACTTAATACCAATGTGAGTGTGCAACCCACAAAAATGGCAAGCATAATCATCACCTGATATTTTATCGCCACAGCAGGAGAAGCCCCACCAAGAATCTGACCTGTCATCATTCCAGGAAGGGAGATCAACCCTATAACAGACATGGTTGCCAATAATGGGTTCAGACTTTCTATGAGGGCACCCTGTATAAATGGTCGAAGTGCCAGACGTGAACTGCCACTATTGGTCAGGAGAAAGTTGTACAACTCTTTATCCCTGGAAAGCCCCTTAAAAAAAGCCGTTAAACCGACTATATTATGATTAAGAGAATTACCGAGAACCATTCCGGAGATAGGAACAAAATAACGAGCATCGAAAAAATAGTCCGTTTTTATCACAAAGCCCAGAAAGAAACCATCAATTATGGTCATAGAAACAAATCCGGCAAGAATAAAAGGAAATAAAAACTGCTTCCAGGAAATGCCAACCCTTTCTACAACAGTGCCACCTCCCACAATAATCATTATAAGAACCCAAAGAGAATTAATCCATGCACTGTTTATCTCGAAAATCCACTCAAGATACAGTGCTACCAGGAAAAGTTGGACAACCATCCGAATTACACTTACAATCAGGTCACGATTCAACCTTACTTTGTAATAACTGAAAATCAGAAAAGGAATAATGAGGATTGAAAATCCTAAAATCAAATCCTGAATTTTTATGTCAATCATTGTTTGCATTGTCTGACTTTTTTGTCCTCAAATAATTTAGCGGTTTTCGTTGAAAACTTCTTATTGTGTATGTTGCTTCGCAACTCTTTTTTATTCAAAGATTACAAAGGTTCCATGAATAAAAAGTTTTGCGGGTAAGGGTATCCCTTATACAGGCACAGGAGGTGAGCACAAAATAATTGCTGCACAAGTGTTTCTTGTCAACAAATACACCACTTTCCGGCAAGAGTTTCACTTCTCTTCTTCTAACAAATTTACCTTCCAACCATCACACCCTCTCCCCTTTCTCCATGCTCCATGCCTTTTGCTCTCCTTTATCATTACAGGGCAACAACCTTATCAACTGATTCTATCCACATTTGATTATGCGAAGCCGATACAATGGTTTTTCCTTCCAAATCGTTTATCACCCGAATCAGGTTTTGGATAGATTCCTCATCAAGCGAAGAGGTCGGTTCATCCAACAAAATGACATCTCGGTCGAGCGAGAGACAAACGGAAATAACAATCCGCTGTTTTTGTCCACCACTCATTTCATCAAAGGGTCTGTGAACCATATTTTTCTCCAGACCCAGATTTTGCAAAAAACGTCCGGTATTTTCTCTTTTGTTCCCGGCACCTAACAATTTCAGTAATTCATCTCCACTGGTTACAGGCAAATTAATATTCTGAGGTACATAAGTCATAATGGATCTGAGCTCTTTAACAGAATTCTTATTTAATGACGTTCTGTTTATCTTAACATTACCTTTGTCTGGCAATATATAACCCTGAATGATTTTCAATACCGAGGATTTTCCACTTCCGGATGGACCGGAAATACAAACATGGCCTCCCTCCTCTACAGAAAAGGAAAGATTGGAAAATACTTTTCCGGTTGAAAATGAAAGTGTGATTTCTTCAAATTGGATCATATTACATTATAATGTGTATCCTATAAACAATAGTTCGTAAAAGTTGGCTCGTAGCTATTAGCTCTTAGCTCTTAGCTCGTAGCTATTGGCTGGTAGCTGGTAGCTGGTAGCTCTTAGCTATTGGCTGGTAGCTGGTAGCTCTTAGCTCTTGGCTCGTAGCTATTGCCTTTGTCCTACCCCCTTTACGGCACTTTAGGGAACCACTTAAGCGGCATCATCCTCCTTATTAATCCCCCTTGGGGGGATTTAGGGGGCACTTGGGGGGATTTAGCTGGCCCACCATTTTTATTTTACCTGCCTTATCGTTACCTTTGCGCGTTCTAAAAGACTAAACACAAACATAATGATAAAAATAACATTACCCGACCAATCGGTACGTGAATATGCGGCAGGTATCACCGGCGAAGAGATTGCCCGTGACATCAGTCCGCGTCTGGCCAAAGAGGTTTTGGCCATCACAGTGAATGATCAGTTGTACGATCTTCAACGGCCGATCAACGAGGATGCAAATATCAAACTCCATAAGTGGGAAGATGCCGAAGGCAAACATGCTTTCTGGCACTCCTCAGCACACCTTTTGGCTGAAGCTTTAGAAGCCCTCTATCCAGGCATGAAATTTGGAATCGGACCAGCTATTGAAAACGGATTCTACTACGACGTGGATCCGGGTGAAGAGGTATTGACCGATGCCGACCTGCCATTAATTGAAAAGAAAATGCAGGAGCTGGCCCGTCAGAAAATGGAGTACCAAAGACGCGATGTCTCCAAACAGGAAGCCCTGAACTTTTTTGAAAAAAAGGGTGACCCATACAAAGTTGAGCTGATAAGTGAACTGGAAGATGGTACCATTACCTTCTACGAGCAGGGAAATTTCACCGACCTTTGTCGCGGACCTCACCTGCCAAACACTGCTCCCATCAAGGCCATCAAGCTATTGAGCATTGCAGGTGCCTACTGGCGTGGTGATGAAAAACGCAAACAGTTGACCCGTGTATATGGTATTTCATTTCCCAAACAGAAATTGCTGGAAGAACATCTGCAAAAACTGGAAGAAGCGGCCAAACGCGACCACAGAAAATTAGGAAAAGAACTGGAACTGTTTGCTTTTTCGAAGCGTGTAGGCCAGGGATTGCCGCTGTGGCTGCCCAAAGGTGCCAAATTACGGGAGCGTTTGGAAAATTTCTTAAAGCGCGTACAGGTAAAATATGGTTACGAGCAGGTAATTACCCCACACATCGGTCAGAAAGAGCTTTATGAAACTTCCGGCCATTACGCCAAATATGGAGCTGACTCATTTCAGCCCATCCACACACCAGCCGAAGGTGAAGAATTTCTGCTCAAACCCATGAACTGCCCTCACCATTGTGAAATATACAATGTAAAACCTCACTCTTATCGTGACCTTCCGGTCCGATACGCTGAGTTTGGTACCGTTTACCGCTACGAACAAAGTGGTGAATTACATGGTTTAACAAGGGTAAGAGGATTTACCCAGGACGACGCACACATTTTCTGTCGTCCCGACCAGTTGAAAGATGAGTTTAAAAAAGTAATCGACATCATCTTTTATATCTTTAAAGCACTTGACTTTAAAGATTATATTGCCCAAATCTCCTTGCGGGATGCAAGTAATAAAGAAAAATACATTGGCTCGGATGAAAACTGGGAAAAAGCGGAACAAGCTATCATTGAGGCATGTGATGAGAAAGGACTGGAAACCGTAGTGGAAACAGGTGAAGCTGCATTCTACGGCCCCAAACTGGATTTTATGGTACGCGATGCCATCGGACGCAAGTGGCAGTTGGGAACCATTCAGGTTGACTACAACCTTCCGGAACGTTTTGAACTGGAATACATCGGTCAGGACAACCAGAAACATCGCCCCATCATGATTCACAGAGCGCCATTTGGAAGTATGGAGCGTTTTGTTGCGGTTCTGATAGAGCATACTGCCGGAAAATTCCCATTGTGGCTGACTCCGGAACAGGCAGTAATACTGCCCATCAGCGAAAAATACAACGAATACGCAAAAAATGTTTTAAATTTCCTGAATAATTCCGATATTCGCGCCGTGTTAGACGACCGTAATGAGAAGATAGGTAAAAAGATACGCGACAACGAATTAAAACGTATCCCTTATCTGTTGATTGTAGGAGAAAAAGAAGCCGATAATAATCAGGTTTCAGTTCGTCGTCAGGGAGAAGGAGACCAGGGAGTTCAGACACTTGAGGAGTTTACTGCGTTCATTAAGAAAGAAGAACAGAAACTGCTTGAGGAGATTGAAACCTCCCCTAGCCGTTCGCAAGGAGGGGAATAAGGCCCCCCGTCCCTCCAAAGAGGGGCCAAAAAAAGTAATTTGGAAAGAGAATTGAAAACAAAGGCTGACAAAGCCTTAAAAATAAATAACTTAATTGTTTAATTAAAAGTAAAGGAGGGTTTAGATATAGGAAGACCAAGAAAAAATACCGGACGCAACCCCAAAGATGAACTCAGGTACAGGACAAATCGTCAAATCCGCGTACCTCAGGTACGACTGGTAGGTGATAACCTTGAGACACCCGGGGTGTACCCGACACCGGATGCCATGAAACTGGCTGATGAACTGGAATTGGATTTGGTAGAAATTTCACCAAAAGCTGATCCACCGGTATGTCGGATCATTGATTATCAAAAGTTCCTCTATCAACAAAGGAAGAAACAAAAGGAACAAAAGCAGAATGCAGTTCAGGTTTCGGTTAAAGAGGTCAGGTTTGGCCCCAATACCGATGAACATGACTACAATTTCAAGCTGAAACATGCCGAAGGCTTCCTGAATAATGGCGACAAAGTGAAAGCTTTCGTATTCTTCAAAGGACGTAGCATCCTGTTTAAGGAAAAGGGTGAGATATTATTGCTCCGCCTGGCACAGGACCTTGAAGAAGTAGGAAAAGTGGAACAAATGCCTAAGCTGGAAGGAAAACGCATGACCATGTTTCTTTCGCCGAAGAAGAAAAAGTAGTTGTCTATTTTTTGAACTAAATATATAGAACAATGCCAAAAATGAAGACGAATTCCAGTGCAAAAAAGCGTTTTTCAATCACTGGAAGCGGAAAAATCAAGCGTAAGCATGCTTTCAAAAGTCACATCCTGACTAAAAAGGCTACTAAAAGAAAGCGTAACCTGACTTATTTTGGTGAGGTACACAAAGCAGACCGTAACAACGTGAAGCTTCAACTTGCCATGAAGTAGGTTATGGGTTAGAAATCAGAAGCTGTAGGTTAGAGATTAGAATATAAAAAATCTCATTGAAAGCCTCTTGAAATCTAACAAAGGTTGCTTAAAAATTATTTTTAATCGTTGAATGACTTAGCTAAAAGATCCCGTCGAAAGGGACGCTAACCATTCTAAAAAACAGTAAAAAATGCCTAGATCAGTAAACGCTGTTGCTGCAAGAGCACGAAGAAAAAAGGTGATGAAACTCACCAGAGGGTATTTTGGCCGTCGTAAAAATGTATGGACAGTTGCCAAAAACGCCTGGGAAAAAGGTATGGTTTATGCCTACCGCGATCGTAAAGCCAAGAAAAGAAATTTCCGCTCACTGTGGATTCAGCGTGTAAACGCTGCTGCCCGTCTGGAAGGTATCTCTTACAGCCGCCTGATGGGACTCATGAAAGAGCAAAACATCGACATCAACCGTAAGGTTCTTGCCGACCTGGCTGTTAATCATCCCGATGCTTTCAAAGCGGTGGTGAAAAAAGCCATGAACAAGAACTAAACGTTCAGATAACAATATTAAAGCCCGCAACCAAGAAACTGGTTGCGGGCTTTTTTTCTGCCCCTCGATTCCGCATTGCCCTCTGTCTGCCCCATACTACCCCTCGTTTCCGCACGAGGGGCTTTCCTCCCGTCGTCTCCTGACGACAAAAAAATGGATATCGGCACACCGCTTTCTCAATAATTGGTGTCATTGGGAATTCTCGTCAGAGACGAGGGGTTACAGCCCCCTCGATCGGAATCGAGGGGGGAGAGAGGATTTTCCACTACGTAATTGTTCTAAAGCCAAATCGCGCATGGCTCTATATTCGAATGTTTCTTTTTTCTTGTCTGTCATAAACTGCAATATTAACATTTATTGGTTTATGAACAGAGTTTATTTTACACTCACCCCAAATCCTATCTCAACCCGATGCATGGTTACAGAATCAGATTCGGTACAATAATAATCCTGGCTGAAGATGATATAATTATATTTATGAAAAGGGGCAACCCCAAGCCTTAGCTCTAAATCATGCAAACTCGTTTGATTGTTAATCCACTCATCATCCTCAACAATATATCTCTTTTCAAGTCCTTCCTTTGGAACTCGCTTTTTGGGAAACCCTTCAACACCTTTAACCCCCCCCCATAGACCCGCTCTAAAATTGGCCCCTGCGATATCTTTATGAAGAGGTCTATCGTCATAATAATGACCTTCTACAATCACCTGCCAGTGAAAGGGAGTTGGTATCTCCCGCTCTACAACATTTTCCTGATAATGCACGTAGCTTTTAGTGGTATCAATGATGCATACCACGGTATCATTAGTGACAGGTTGAGCAAGGATTTCTTGCCCTATACATAATGCTAAAACAATAAAAACTAAGTGTTTCATGATTAATTACAATTTTCTTTAGGCCATTTTGGCAAAAAATCCATTCTGAACAAGTTATAATTCCGATAATTTTCAAGATCTTGATAATACTTCTGAAAAGCATCTGTTTCTCTTAGTCCTCCCCAAGCCAATACTTCCAGAAAAGTATCCAGATCCCAATATGAAATATTTTCTACTCCTTCAGGGCCGTTCAAAAATTCTTCCCGAAGGCTGGAATTATCCGAAAGGTTAAAAAAATCTTTTAAACCTTGTTTCATAAATTCCAGATATTTATCTGCCATGTAATTGTGTTGACTAGGTTCTACTCCTCCATATAGAAGCTTATATTGCGTCCAGTCTTTAGAAAAATCAGGTTCCGGAGCTAAACCGTTATGAATTTCTTCCTGAAAAATTTTGCCAAAAATATAAGCATGAAAACATTCATGAAGGATAGTGCGTGCTAAAGCTATAGAAGGGGCAGACAACCGGTCTTGATCTATAATTATGGTCATTTTAGTACGAGTACCATCGAGAATACATCTCCCGTTAGCATTAATACTATCTAACTGACCAACTTTAAAAATCACATCAATCTGACTTTTCCCTAATCCAAACCCGGCCAGCAAATCATTAATGATATTGCCTTTGTCGAGTTTTTGCTTTACGCAATCGGCTTCGGTATTTTCAAAAGAGGGATGGTTCTTTACGATTTTTGGCGATGAAGGTAGATAATCTCCTTTATTTATCCCACTTCTACCACTACTGCTGCCACCTCCGCCTCCTGAGGGTCTATACGTTACATAAGGAGATGAACCTCCAGCTCCTCCACCCTCAAATCCCTCTGTCCACACAAGAACAGTCTTGTACCGTTGATAGCAGGTTGTTCCATTGTAGTAATTAACGCCTCCTGATGATACTCTCGTTTCATAACAGATTGTACAAACAATAACTGCATAAGCTGCTACTTTTTTAAGTTGGTTGGTTTTGGTTTCATCCTCTACCGGAACAAATCCTTCAAGAATTTCTCCCTCCTTATATTCCCACGCATTCGCAAAACTACCATCCAGGTGAGAAAAGACAATTAAACCGGAAAAATCAGTTCCACGGTTATAGTAATCCATGGAATCGATGCTGCCCCCTTCTGCCAGATACTCTTCATCGGGCATGACAGTCATCATAAAGCCTCGCGTTTCTCCGGTTTCTTCATCTGTCTGCACCACGAAACGGGTGCGTGAAGGCAGATTTTCTTCATTTTTGCCTGTTTTGCCACTTTTTAAGTTCCCCGTGCCATTGATTGCTTCGGCATAGGACTCTTCGTTGTCAACACTATAAACGGGCACTTCAACATTTTTGACATTACCAACACTACTGGTAAGGCCACTTTCCCAATCTCCCAACAAAGGATGTTGAACTGTGGAATTGCTTGTGCTCTTTGTCTGTGATTGTTCTTCCAGAATCACATCTCCTCCTGTGTGAGCATAGAACCAGTCACGAGCCGAAGCAATAGACTCATAATCGGGAGCGACTTCCTCCTGAACAGGTTCAATTATTGATTCATCTTTTTCACAACTAACGAGAATCACAGAAAGAAAGAAAGAAAGAAAGACGATGCCACAGTTGTGGCGGAAAGAATTTTTTTCATGGGTATTAGGTTTTAAAAAGTTAAAATTAATGCTGATAAAGCTAAAAAGTTTAAGAGAAAAACGCAAGCATTTTTTACTGGAAACATCATTCAACCAAAGAATTGAGAT
>NZ_JADQBH010000321.1 GCF_016278715.1 Marinilabilia sp.
CCATCCCACGATTCCAGGTACGCTCCAGTTCGGCATAACACTCAACCTCTGTGCCGTCGGGCAAGGTGACCACCAGGTCACGTACAATATGCACCACACGACCATCGTCCACACTAACCACTGTTTTGGTAATGGTGCCATTAACCAGCAGAGAATCCACACTGAAGTCGGTAAAAGTAACCGTACGGGTTGCCCCTTCTGTATTCATGGGTGCAGAGATAACAATCTCTACTAATCCACTGATAATTCTTCCGTTTTCCAATTCTGTTTCCTCTCCATAATCGAGAGTTATGGTCTTTGGAAAATCCCCGGAATTCTGCTCTATGTTAACGTCTGGAGCATCTCCCAGACGATAACGATTCCGGTATTGCTCACCAGTACCGGCCTTCAGGTCGGTGTAAGTTCCGGCATCAGCACTCAGCCCGTCAATGGACTCTGCTGTACCGGAAAAAAGGTCCACTTCATAATCTGCCGATTCGATGGCGTCCTGAATGGCGGCATCAGTAGTTATCACTGACTCAACAGTAACACTAAAATCAGGTGTTACAAAATCGCTGGCAGGAATGATTTCATCATCCTCATTACATCCCGTGAAAATCATCGCGGATCCCAACATCAGGCTAAACAATAACTTTTTCATAATTCTCTTTTTTAGTTTGCTTTCTATATGGATACCGCATGAAAAAGTGTTTACCCTACTTTTTTTGTGTTTTTTTACACCATCTTCCGGGGAGATTGAAAAGAAAAGAATTAAAACAAACCCAACGATTCAATTCCACCAGAGATTGCTTCGGGGGGTAAACCCTGGCAATGAACACCATTTCTAGGGGACGAGGAGGGGTGAAACGAAGCAATCTTTTTTATCATTATTCCGGTATTTCTGTCGTTGCCGGAACGGAAAAGAAAAAGGTACTCCCTTTACCCAACTCCGATTCAATACGAATTTTTCCACCAAGCATTTCAATGTAAGCTTTAGAAATAGACAATCCCAGCCCGGCCCCTTCATAGCCACTTGAATAGCCTGAGTCAACCTGGATAAACCTTTCCAAAACGGCTTGTTGATTCTCTTTACTGATTCCAATCCCCGTATCACTCACAAAGAATTCAAAATAATCACCTTTCTCTTTGTAACCAAATCTGATACTTCCTTTGTCGGTAAATTTGATGGAGTTTTTTATCATATTGGTAAGGATGGCATACAGTTTTTCCTTATCTGTAAAAATAACCGCCTCGTCATAATTGCCAGGACAATACTTAATGAATTCCAGGCCTTTCCCAATAGCTTCGGCCGAGAAGAATTTAAAAAGATAATCGACCTGTTCATTAATATTGACAGGCTCAAATTTCAAATCCATTTGTCCTGATTCGATCTTGGAGATATTTATGAGATCGTTTATAATTCCCAACAGCCGATGCCCGCTTTTTCGAATTATTCCCACGTACTCTTCTTTCTCCTCTCCGGTGAGATGCGGATCCTTCAACAAATCAGCAAAACCGAGAATCCCATTCATCGGGGTTCGGATTTCATGACTCATATTGGCAAGAAATGCAGATTTCAAACGGTCCGATTCTTCCGCCTTTTCTTTTGCCAGGACTAACTCCCGATCGGCTTTTTTACGGTTGGTAATATCTACAAAGTATCCAATCATCTCTATCGGATTGCCGTGCCCGTCATAGATCAGTTTAGTCTCATCCATAATCCAGATATACGACCCGTCTTTACAGAGAAAACGATATTCCATCACATTATGTCCCTGGACTAAAGTGCTTTCGATGGCACTAATAGCACTAAGCTTATCTTCGGGATGCAAATGTTCGGCCCAGAAATGGGAAGTGTTCAGGAATTCGGAGGACCAAAATCCGGTAAGAGTTGAAATATTATCACTTAAAAAAGTCCATTTAAAAGGAGGGACAACATCAGAGGTATAGATCACAGCCGGATTGGATGATAACAAGTGTTTCATGCGTTCTCCATTTTTCCGCAAACTTTCCTGTGCATTCATACGGTCAGTTATATCTTCGTGCATCAAGACAATATACTCCAGATGTCCATCGGAAAGAAAAACAGGAAACATCACCGAACCAATACATATCAGATTGTCAGGATATTTTTCATCCACCAGATGTGCATTGTACCAAATAGGAGGTGTTTGAATCACATCACCTTTAAAAACCCGTGAGAGTTGCTCCTGCAGGCCTCCACCATGAATCTGAGCATCCTTTAGTATCGACCAACCTTTATCGGGTTCTGTCTTAAAAAGCTTAATGAAAGCCTTATTCGACCGGACGTGATACCCTCTATCATCCAAAATTTGTATGCTGTAGGGATTGAATTCAATAATCCGGTTTAGCACATCCGACATTTTTTTACTTTCTATCTCCGAATTGTACGCGTCAGTTATATCCTGAGTGATACCAACCACTTCAATAACTTCTCCTGCTTCATTTTTCACTGCAGGAATTACTTTCACCGAAAAAACATGCTGATTAAAAAAGAACCCACGGAACTCTGCTGTTCTTCCCTCAAAAGCCTCAGTGTAATAGGGCTTCAGTTGCTGATAAGCCTCATCTCCCATTATCTCCTCCAGGGTTTTGCCCACCACCTGATGAGTTCTCATGTTATACTGATGAGCAATTTTCCCTTCACTGAGGCTGGGGTAAAAATTTCCATCATTCCCTTTTGTACACCGAAAAATATGGCTATCCAATGAACCTATAAGCTCCAGAAGCCCCTCTTCTCCGGCTTTTGATTCGGCAAGTTGCTTTTGGAGTAGTTCAATTCTTTTTCGAGCGTCGTCAAGTTCCTTTCGCATGCTCATAAACTAGGTTTTAAGGATTCAGGAAACTGGAAATGAGGTTTTCATACTCCTGTTCTTTTTCATAAAGTTCCATATAATCGGTTGTCAATCGAAAAGATGGAATACCGCTATTGTTTAACGATTCATTAATGTTTTTTGTTTTCGATTCCATGATATCGCAGTTTTTGAAAGAATAGTTGATAACTACATCCACCCTGTATTCTTTAATCTTTTGTTCCAATTTCTCTAAATCAAAAGTAGGCACACAGGAACTTGAATTTTCATCCACACTTTCCATCATATATTTCACGGCCTTCCTGATATCAGGATTCTTTCCTGCCAGCAATTTTTGAAATTCCTCAAAATCGTAACTAATATTTGTGATTCCCATATCAGATTCTTCACAAACCACCAGTCCACCGGCATTTTCAATAATGCGATAAATTTCCCCAAAGGGAGGCATAATACGAGGTGTTATCAACATCACCCTCTTTTTACGACCTTCCTTATTGTATCCCACATTATTGGCAACATTTCGACTGAGTTCGGCTTTCAGTTCCCTTAGAGCTGCTAACAACTTTGCAGGCTCTTCAACCAATGCCAGCTGCTGGATCCATAATCCATTTTTCCCGTTGATAGGAGGATTAGAATGCTTCCGGAATTCCAAAACAGCCCGGTATTCTTCTCTGATATCAGAAAACAAACGGGAATATTCAATCAGTTTCCCGACATTAATACCTGCTCCGAGAGTACTTTTCATGACCCATTCATAAAAGCCCTCAAAATCAAAACCAATGGCATCATCACGTCTGACTTTCAGACAATTTACCTCAAAATCATCAGAAATCCGGGAAACCAAATCCGTTGCTTTTTTTACCGATAGACACAAATCGGACCCTAACACATAATCAGCAAGGTTAAAAAAAACACACATCCCCGTGTGCAAAAATCCAATCATGGAGCGGGTCACGTTACACATCCCTCTGGTGTATTGGTCCGCATAGGGTTCTACCTCCCCTGCTCCCATACAAACACTCACAGGAATAAAGTTTCCGAGCGAATAAATTAATTCCGGAGGAATGGAATTACACAACAAAGCCATGACATGATTGCCTTCCCGGCGGTAAGCGTATAAATCTCTTACCCTTTGTCCGTGCATACCGTTCATCATTTCATCGAACAATTTCATGGTTTGAGGACGATTCTCTTCTGCGGCAATTTCCGAAGCAAAACGCACAATCTTCTGCTTCATTGCATTGTTCAATTGCATTTGCTCGTCACGAGGCAGGAACCGGGCTTTGTTTTTTTTGTAAGCTACATTTGATATAATACTAGCCTTATCAAAATTCTTCATTTATTTAGTTTTTTGTAACTGGCCAAAAATAATTTGATCACTACTCAACGGTCAATTTTCGCTGCCCAATAGGAGGAATTTCTGCTGCATCAATCAACACGTCAATAACCACCGGCTCGTTGATGGTCAAAGCTTCGGAGAGCGCCTTCGAAAAAGCTTCCCGATCATCCACCCTGTAACCCTTTACCCCCACTGATTCAGCCATTTTCGCAAAATTTGTCTTGCCCAGCTCCACCCCGGTAGTCCTGTTAAACATCTTCTTAATAGAAGCCTTTGGCATACTGTAACACGAATCGTTAAAAACAATCCATATAACAGGAATATTATATTGACCTGCGGTGGCAATTTCATTTCCTCCCATGTGAAAAGAACCGTCACCACAAATACAAATCACAGGCGTTTCGGGCGACTTAAGTTTAATACCTATCGCAGAACTGATTGAAGCGCCCATCGCCCCCAGCCCCAGCGTTGGATAAAAACTTCCTTCCGTCCCAATCGATAAATAATGCATAGCCCAGGCCCAATGTGAACTGGAATCAGCCAGAAAAGCGGTATTATCCGGTGCCATCTCTCTAACCACCCCAAAAAGACTTTGAGGTTTCAGAGGAGCACTCTTATCCTGCATCAAATGCGGATTAAGCACACGGCCGGTAGATTTAATGAGAGACAGCACCTTCTCTCCCGTTGCTTTAGTCGGGGTTCCATTCTTTCCCACAATTTGTCTCAGTTGATGCATGATTACTTTTGCATCACCATTCAAACCCACAGCCACAGGATAATTCTTTCCTATTTCCCGCTTATCAATATCAATTTGAATAATCTTCTTCTTTTTCAAAAACCGCTCATCCCAACTGTAAGTAGAAAACTCCCCAAAGCTTGTTCCCACGGCTATTAATAAATCAGATTTTTCAAAAACGTAATCCGCGGCCAAAGCATGTCCGCAGATACCAACTACTCCCAGACACAACGGATGTTCAGAAGGCAAAGCACCTTTTCCCTGAATAGTGGTGGCAACTGGAATTTGAAGTTTTTCTGCAATTGCCAGAATATCTTTGTTTGCACCGCACTGCACAGCTCCCCAACCTACAAGAAAAACAGGAGCCTCAGATGATTCAATAAGATTGAGGGTTTCCCGGAGTACCCCCCTTTCAAAAAACGAACTCCCCGAAATAATATTGGGTTGAATACTGACAGGCTCATATTCAATCTCAGCCTGTTGAATATCAAAAGGAATATTGATATGAACTGGCCCCATTCTCCCTGATGTAGCACTCCGAACAGCATATTGAATAGTTTCCACAATCATATCTGGATTTACAGCAGAGAAACTTTCCTTGGTAACAGACCTAAAAAAGTCTACGGTATCAATAGATTGCCCCCACCCTGTAGATTCCTGAAATGCACCCTTCCCATATTCAGATGTTGCTATCTGGCCGGTTATTACCAACAGAGGAACCGAGTTCATAAAAGCAGTAGCAACTCCTGTAGCCAGATTGGTTGAGCCGCCACCGGTTGATCCACAACAAACGCCAATTGTGCCACTTCGTTGGGCATATCCATAAGCCATGAGGGCAGCCCCATTTTCATGCTTGCTGGCAATGAAATCAATTTCCTGATAGTCGAGAAGTGCATCCAGAAAAGGAGCAATGGTTTTCCCGGTTACACCAAAAACATATTCAACTCCTTCATTTATTATCAATTCTGCAATGATGTTTACTACACGTTTCTTCATGGATTAAGTCTTTTTTAATTGATATTGTATAAAAAATCAGGTTCCTCTTTTACTAATAAATCAAAACCAATTCGTTTACCTCATAAAATTACTTCACAACCTATCTTAAGACCAGTCTGGAGAATAAAGCCTGACCTGACAATTACAAAGTACAAAAAAATCACCAGGGTCAGGAGAAATTTCATATTACCTGGTTTGATTACATCAAATAATTAGACATCGTGACCTGAATTGCTTATATTTAAGCTTAACCCGGATTGGAGTTTAGGATCCTGAAACTCAACATAGAACTAAAGTCTAATACAACTCTAACAAATAAAAAATAAACCAATGAAAAACAACACAAAGAAAATTCAGGAATTACTTGGTGATGATGCTTCATTACTTGAGTTTAGCAAACCCAAAATATCCAAAGAGCGGCTGACCACGCCGGGGCCGGAAATCATTGACAATGTCTTTGGTGCCAGTGACCGGAATCCGCAAACCCTGATTAACCTTTCAAGGATTTACAATCATGGAAGATTGGGAGGCAGCGGTTACCTTTCCATTCTGCCGGTGGACCAGGGCATTGAACACACAGGAGGTAGTTCATTTGCACCAAACCCCGACTATTTTGACCCGGAGAACATACTTAAACTGGCTATTGAAGGAGGCTGCAATGCAGTAGCGACTACCTTTGGTGCGCTGGCTCTTCATGCCCGGAGATATGCCCACAAAATTCCATTCATTGTAAAAATCAACCACAATGAACTCATGACTTATCCAAACAAGTACGACCAGATTATGTTTGGGAGTGTTTCGGAAGCCTGGAATCTGGGCGCAGCAGCAGTAGGCGCAACCATATACTTCGGATCGGAAGAATCGAACCGTCAGATAATTGAAGTTGCCGAAGCTTTTGAAGAAGCCCATGAATTAGGAATGGCGACCGTATTGTGGTGTTATACGCGAAACAACCACTTCAAAACAGAAAAACAGGATTATCATACCGCAGCCGACATCACAGGCCAGGCCAATCACCTGGGAGTTACTTTAAAAGCCGACCTCATCAAACAAAAATTACCAACCACCAACGGAGGCTTTACTGATCTGAAGTTTGGGAAAACGCACCCAGACATGTACAAAAAACTTTGCTCCGAACATCCCATTGATCTATGTCGTTACCAGGTGGCCAATTGTTATATGGGGAAAATCGGACTTATAAATTCCGGAGGAGCATCTTCAGGTGCCGGAGATTTTGCAGCCGCAGCAAAAACTGCTGTTATCAATAAAAGAGCGGGAGGCACAGGACTTATCTCCGGACGCAAAGCGTTTCAGCGTCCGATGAAAGATGGAATAGAATTGCTTAACCTTATTCAGGATGTTTACCTTAACAAGGATATTACCGTTGCGTAACAAAAATTGAAATCGCAAAACCGTGTCTCATCCCGAATTCCGACCATTCTGGAAAGGAATCTTTATCTTTGGATCGAACCTCATCATCATGAGGCAGTAATTCTGTTGTGTCCAATTTTAACTTGACAGCATCATTTTAAATCATTTCAGAACCTCTGTTTTTCGCAAATAGCCTTTATATTTGCTCACATTCAATTATAATGAAAAACCAAACCAACTACACTAAACCAAACATAACAATATAAATGAATGCTGATTTTCTACTGATCATAGGGGTTTTCGAGGCTCTTTTTCTGGGAATTCTTGTCCTTTCCAAACGGAAGAAACAAATATCGGATATTTTACTTGCCACCATTTTATGGCTCAATGCTCTTACCATCTTTTTTAGTTGGATAGAAATCTACAATCGGAGTAACGGATATCCCTTTCCTGCTCTCATCAATGGTTCTACTCCATTTATATTGTTGCACGGACCTCTTCTGTGGATCTATGTAAAATCATTGACCTGTGAAAATTTCCGGTTGAAAACGATTCATTTAACACATATTGTTCCGTTTTTGTTGGTAGCCCTCCTTATAGGATTATCAACATACGGGTTGCCCGCCGGGAAAAGAATCATAATCGATTCCGAACAACTCTTTAAAGAACACTGGTCGTATCCTGTAATCGTTAGTGCCATTTTCATCTCTATACAATCCTACATAATTCACTCTTTTATTCACATTCATCGATACCGCAGAAAAATTAAAAGTTTCTTCTCCACCATTGACCAGTTTAATCTGAAATGGCTTCGTTTTGTCCTGAGCACAGCCATGGCTTTCTATGGGATCATTAGCCTGACCTACATTTTTGACTTTTTTCTGAACATCCTCCCTTACCAGCTTTTGCAAATAACAGGTTTTACCATTGCTTCCATTTATATTTTAGTATTGGGATTCTTTGGGCTCCATCAGGGGAATATATTTTCCTCACACAGCATTCACTCGCTCCCTGAAGAAGAAGAGAAACAAAAACACCTCGGCCCACTGGAGTCGGCTGAGGAAAGGTTTATTGAGCAGCTTCTCCAACACATGAAACAAAACCAACCACATCTGGAACCAGAATTAAACCTTGCTCAACTTTCAAGTCATTTATCCGTGTCGCCCGAATATTTATCAGGAATTCTTAACAACAAACTAAATTCCAACTTTTTCGACTTCATCAACCAATATCGCATAGATAGTTTCAAAAATCAATGCAGAGAAAAAGAGAAACAAAACCTCACCCTGCTGGGAATAGCTTATGAATGCGGCTTCAATTCCAAAGCCACATTCAACAGAGTATTCAAAAAGCGCACAGGCCTTACACCGGGCGAGTTTGCCAGACAGGTCTCAGAATAATGAGACTTCATTTCCGGTCCTTTAATGAAAAATGAGCCCTCTTTTTTGAAAAACGAGACTTCCGGAAAACAAGGTTGTTCTTTATTTGCATCAAAAACAGAATTATGCAAACAAGAACCATCACAGGCCTGTTGCTAACGTTATTTGTTATTGGCAGTTGCAAATCGCCACTCAAAACCTCGCAGGATAATTCTTCCTCTAAACGTCTGGAATTAAAAATTCAGGCAGGGGGCAATGTAGGTGGAATAATAGAAAATACGGATATTGTTAACGAACCCGGAGCTGAAGTTGATGCTTTCAGTGGTGCAACCAAAACCGGTTTTAATTTGGGGGCCAGAATAGCGGTACCCATAAAAAACAATGCTGTGGAAACCGGAATCGACATCATGAACAGCCCACAAACTTTTACGTATACTGACCCGGAACATGGTTTCCACGGAGAACGCGACCTTGGATTAACCCAGTTAATGTTGCCGCTGACATGGAATTTTGGACTAATCAATCACCCACAACATGGCCGACAGCTGGAGCTTAAGGTTGGTCCGGTAATTCAATACAACATGCTGGATGTTTCAGACTCGGGTGACCGGCTACCGGAATACGACCTAAACAGATTTTCATCAGGTTTCTCATTAGGTATGGCCGCAACACCCTTCGTCTTTAAGAATGGTTCCCGACTGGGTTTTTACGTGGAAGGATACAAAGGAAGTCAGATATATGAAGATTTCTACAATCAGTCAGGATTTAAGGAAACCGGCTCAAGTTTTGCAAAATTCGGAATTACTTATCAATTCAAAGGCTCAGGTTTTAAATAGTCTTGTCACAGGTTGTTATCGTTTTAGAAAAAGTTATTTACAAAATGCAAACCCCTTGGTTTCAAGAACTTCAAAAGACTTGTATTTGGCGCCTTCTTATCAAAGACTTGAAATTCCTTATTTTTCTGGCTGGCACTAAATAGGAACAAATGCGAAACCTTTCTACCATGAAAACAGCAATCATTTATGCTTCAAAGCACGGAACTACCCAAAAGGTGGCCAACGAATTATCCACTCTTTTGCCACAGCATGACGTTACTATGCTTGACGCTGGGAAAAACCATAAGATTGATCTCACTACATACGATCAAATTATTGTTGGTGGTTCTATTCACGCAGGAATGATACAAACATCATTGCAAAAATTCATTGAACGCAATACCACTTCTCTTCTTCAAAAACCGCTTGGCATTTTTCTATGCTGCATGGACGAAAAAGAAGCGATGAATCAATTCGAGAAGGCTTTCCCTGAAATTTTAAGACATCACGCAAAATGCTGCCAGTGCGTAGGCGGAGAATTCCTCTTTGAGAAAATGAATTTCCTGGAAAAATTGATGACACGTAAAATTGCCGGAGTCAATGAAACCGTTTCAAAACTAAGGTATGAAAACATTAAAGCGCTGGCACAGAGTATGACCTAAAGCGCCTTCATTGATCACCCTTTCATCACATTTTCAAACTCCCTCCAGAGGTTGTCATCCTTTGGCGTAGGTGCCTCAATAACAACAGTCTCCTGCTTCACAGGATGAATGAATTCAACCCTGCGGGCATGCAGTGAAATCCCGCCACCTTTGTTGGATCGGGAAAAACCATATTTCAGGTCTCCCTTGATGGGGCAACCTATTTTAGCCAACTGACTGCGAATTTGATGATGGCGGCCGGTTTGCAAATCGACTTCGAGCAAATGATAGTTCGAAGTACTGGAGATAAGTCGATAATTAAGAATTCCCTCCTTAGATCCAAGGCGCTTTTTCGGAAAAGCATAAGATTTATTCTTATTGCTGTCCTTCAGCATAAAATGGCGCAACTCACCCTCATCCTGAGGAGGTAATTCTTTCACCACAGCCCAGTATGTTTTTTTGACCTCCTTTTCCTGAAACATCTTATTCATCCGGCTCAAAGATTTACTGGTGCGGGCAAATAAAACCACACCACTCACCGGTCGGTCAAGACGATGCACAACACCCAGAAATACATCCCCCGGTTTAT
>NZ_JADQBH010000254.1 GCF_016278715.1 Marinilabilia sp.
TTCTATTTCAAGCACTGAGATATCCATACCGTCTTTCGTATTGTCCTTGTTTTTGCTGTTCTGAAGCAGCACTTTAATTTCGAAATCAAGCCTTTCCAGCATGTCTGCCGGAGAGTTTACATCTTTACGTTTTACAATATCGTTGAGCAGGGTGCTGCCAATCATGGACATAAACGCTCCGGGAACTCCATGTCCCGTGCAGTCGGCACAAGTGACGATGAAATGATTCTTTGTTTTAAAGAACCAATAAAAATCTCCGCTCACAATGTCTCGTGGGGCAAAGAAAATAAAGGATTCAGGAAACCGTGATTTCAATACCTCCAGAGGAGGGAGAATGGATGACTGAATCGTTTTGGCATAATTAATACTATCAGTTATGTCGCGGTTCTTACGTTCAATTTCGGCCTTTTGTTCCCGAAGCTGAATGGTTTGCAAATCAACTTCTTTTTGAAGTAATTCCTTCTGCCTTTTTAGCTTCCGTTCGCGGGAAACAATTATTAAATATACGGAATAGATTATCAGTGCTGCCAAAATCAGGAAGAACCATGGTCTTTTCCAGAAAGGTGTGGCAATTGAAAAGGATACAGAAATGGGGTCGGCCGCAAATCCATCAGCATTAAAGGCTCGTATTTTTAATTCATAACTTCCGCTTGGAAGGAAGTCATATTCTCTGAAGTTGGTATTTCCCAGGTTTGTCCACTCACTATCCGATTGTTCCCCATTTTTAATTAACTGGTACTGATAAGTCACTTCATCGGGATTTCTGAAACTGATGCCCATGAAATTAAATCTAAACTTATAGTTCTCCCGGTAGGGATATGGGAGATGAATTTTTTTATTGGGGGAGTAAAGATTTTCGGAAATTTGAATTCTTGTGAAATGAAGCGCCGGAGCAACATCATTTTTTTTGTGTTTTTCGGGGAAATAGTGGATGGCTCCATTGGCAGAAGAAAACCAAAGGGTATTGTTCTGGTCTTTGAGAATCTGATAGAAATCGGCTCCCATATTTTCTTCATGCCCATAAGTTTTTATTTCACCACTTTGTGTGTCAAACATGCTTAGTCCAGGATGATGCCCTATCCAGAGTCGGTCATTGATGTCTGCTTCTATATCGTAACAAAAATTCTTAGCAAGGCCCTGAGTTATGGTATAGTGTTCAATCGAATCCCGGGTGTATTTAATTATTCCGCGGCCTTGTGTAGCGAGCCAAAATGCAGAATCACTTGTTTGTGTTATGTCAAAAACATCGATGGGAGCATCTGAAATTTTGTGGATTTCGATACTTCCGTTTTTTACTCTGCAGATTCCACTGTTTCTGGGGCCAATCCATACTTCATTTTTTTTGTCCAGCTCCACAAAATTGATGTTATTATGCGGTAATCCTTTGCCGGTAGTCAGTTGATCCACCTTCCCACTGGTGGTGTTGATGGAGAAAAAACCACCATACGTGGCCAGATAAATCATTTCATCTTTCCCTGCAATGTCTCTTATTTTTCTGCCGGGAACTTCGTTGCTGTAATGCCAGGGTGCAAAGGTTTGTTTCCCGGGAAGTCGCATGAAAAGGCCGTTGCCTGCAGTGCCCAGGAAAAGGGTTCCATCCTGCTTTCGGTAAATACCGGTGATGTTGTCGTTTGGAAGTCCGAAAGCTGAATCATAGTATTCAAAATCCGTAAAGCAAAAAGGGTCTGTTTTGATCAACCCGTTTTCCATTCCAAACCACAGAGTGCTGTCGTTTAAGAAGGTGGAGAGTACTTTTGATTGTTCAAAACCGATGGTTTCCAGGTTGTAGAAAACAAACTGTTCTCCTGATAAAACCGAGGTGCCTCCTCCATAGGTGGCAAACCAGTAATTGGATTCCCGGTCGCAGAGAATATCCCGTACATAATTGTTGCTGAGCCCGTTTTCTGTAGTGAAATTGAAAGAATCTACAAAGGTTTGGCTGTCAGGAGCATAAAAGAGTTTGATAACCCCATTGCCCCACGTAGCCAGCAACAGGTTGCCATTGGGTTCTTCTTCTATGTCTCTGATATTTTCCCATTGAATATCGAATTTCAGACACAGGCTGTTGTCAACTATGTGGGTGCTTTTGTCCTTGGTTTGTGAATAAAGAAAAAAGCCATTGTCTTCGGTGCCTACCCAGAAATCACCGCTGATTCCTTTACGGGGAACAATGCAGTTGATATTGGTCATGGGTATTTGTGCTATCCTGGATACACTTTTGATAGAGTCTTTTCCAACAGTGACAATGCTTATCATTCCCTCCGAAGTTCCTGCCAAAAGCTGGTCGTCACTTTGTGCAAGGGTGTAAAAAAGTTTTCGGTTGAGCTTTTTGTGCCGCAGAATCTGATAACTTTTATCTTTTTTGTTGATGCTGATCAGTCCTTCATTCTGGCTGATGGCCCAGGCATGATCATTTTCACTGGTGACGATGGCCGTAACCGGACTTCTGGTTTCAGAAATATGGATAGGGAAAAATTCATTGTCTTGGTAAAGTGTAATATCTCCATTGTTGTGCCCAATCCATAAAGCACCGTCTTTGGCTACATGCATTACTGAAATAAAATCATCAGCAAGCGAATCAGTATGATTGAAATTGGAAAAATCCTGCCCGTTGTATTTTACCAGGCCTTCGCCGGTGCCCATCCAAATGTATCCGTTGTGGTCCTGACTCAGAGAATAAACAAAGTTTTGAGGAAGTCCTACATTTGAGTCATACGTCTTAAACCTGAAAGATTGTGCATGAATGGGCGAAACGCATAATACAAGGGCATGGACAAAAATAAGAATAGCAGACAGCCAACGGGCACGGAGAAGCATATAGTGTTATTTTTTTGGTTTGATTCCTATGCTGTATTTATATTCCGGAATTCCGCCAATCGGGATACTGTAAAACGGCATCAGTTCTCCGTATTGGTTTTCCAGAAATATTACTACGTTGTTGTCTTTAACAAGGTTTGATTTTTTCTTGATCATTTGAATATCCAACGAACTATTGTGATCGTCCTCGTTGATAACATGCCTGCTGTCGGCCCACCCGTCATCCCCTGATGCACGTACTATTTCGCCATTTTTTGAAGGACTGATTATTCTGATGAAACCATCATTATCCCAATCGAAATTACTTTGTTTAATGGCTATTACTTCGGAGGTCATATATGGATAGATGTGTGAAACTTCATTGACATCGTTGTGGAGACGGAATTTGTACTTGAAATAAAAAGCAAAAGCTCCTTCTACGGGGCGGTTTTCATTTCCTTCGGTAGTCAGAAATAATTTGTATAGGTTTCCGTCATCACCTTCCGTTCCTTCAATTACGAGTTTAAATATATATCCGCCATATTCGGGGAGTAATTCACCTTCGGTAGGGTTAAACGGACCAAAGGTGTACCAGTTATTATCATATCGCGGGTTTTGTGCAAAGGTTCGTGATGCCAAAAGGTTTCCGCTAAGGTAATTGCCATCCAGATTAGACCTTCTTGCATCTTCTTCTGAGCAGGCTTCATCTCCTCCATAAACCGAATAGCGCATCATTGTATCCCATTCCTCTTTTTGTTCATCCACCTCGCCACCGGTGTCGGGGTCAAATACCCGGATAAAAACAGGAGATTCAAATGTTTCGGGTATGGAGAAAAATATGATTTGGACAAAGTCATCGTCGCCCCATCCGGTTTCACCTTCTCCTCCAAATGTTACCAGGTGTGGAATATTTTCATCCACTGCCGGAACCGGTTGTGCATTAACGTAGGATGCCAGAATGAATAGCGAAAAGAGGGTATAATAGAAATACAATTTAGTGCCCATAGTTTTTAATCTTCTTGTGAATCAAAAATTGTGATGTTTCTGTAATAACAAATAATCCGGCCGTCAGTCAATGTCGTGGAACAAATAATCTGATAGTTTCCGGCTTTTTTATATTGATAGTCAATATTCTTGCCAATTCTGGTTTCTCCATCGCCAAAACTCCACCAATAAACCGGTTCTGAGCTCAAACCTTCTAATTCGCGGGGGTGAGCTTTAAGATGAATGGGTTGGTAAGTTTGAATGGTGTCGGGGGCTTCGAACCAAATCTGACTGGTTCTTTCCAGATTCAGGTCGTAAGAAGCGACAGAAAACAGGTCTTCATTGAGCAGGGTATCTACCACATTCAGATTGATGTGGTATTTGCCGGGGCCGGGGAAGCAATGGTCTACTTCAAGGCCTATGGCGTTTTGTCCATCACCAAAATCCCACCTATAAATATAAGGTAAAGTATCTGATTTGAACGGACCGTTTTCAAAAAAAGTAAAGCAATAATTGTCCTCTACTATTTCTTGCGGATCGGAACAGCCCACCTGTGGCATTGAAAAACGAAAAATATCATCATCCCCGTTTCTGTCGGATGCAAAATAGCCCCATTTCTCATCGTCGCTGATAAAACAGGAAAAATCATTGGAAGTACTGTTGATGGGTATGGGCAGTTCAACCGGGTTGGCTTTGGTGTCCTTCCAGTCGATGTAATATATATTTAATCCTCCCGATTCGTTATGTGCGTCCGAAGAGAAGTAGAGTTTACCTGAAGGGTGGATGAAGGGGAACAGTTCCCTTCCTGAGGTGTTGATGTGTGAGCCGATATTTCTGGGAGTGCCCCACTTACCTCCATTTTTTTCGGATACATAAATGTCGGTTGCCCCCTCCCCGGTTTCCATATCTGAAACAAAAAACAGAAAACGTCCATCTTCGGAGAGAGAGGGATGTCCAATTGAACTTCCAAGGGGAATGTTTAGTTGAAGTTGCTCATACCCGTGCCATCCTTTATCTTTCTTTTCTGCAGCGTAAAGGCTCAGGGGATTACTTTGGTCTCTGGTTTTTCTGGTGGTGGTTTTGTTGCTTTTATTGTGTGTGGCAATCATCTGGCTGCCGTTGGCTGAAAAGGTTAGAGAGCCTGCGTTGTACCTTGGTTGGTCGGGTGGGGCGAAGAGTGTTGTTTTACCCAAGGTGCCATCTGCTTGGAGGGGGGCTGTAAATACGTGGTACAGCAATTCATCATCTTGGTTCAAATAGGTTACCAGGAGGTTTGTTCGCCTGTTGGAGATGAAATATAACACTGAATCCTCTAGCAGAGGAGCAATTTCACTATTCCCGGGTGTATTTATTTTGACCGGTTGTATCACAATGTCCTGCGCCGGTGCTCTCCCGGAAATTGCAAGGGCAGTAAGAGCTATTAATACTGATATTGTCTTCATCGGGGTCATAACTCAGGGTTTAAAAGAACTTGGGACTAGGTGTGTTAATTTTGTAACCAAAATCGTATTGAATGGAGATTTCATGGCTGCCATTGTTGAAATCGCCAATGTCTCCAAGTGAATAGTCGTAAGAGTAAGCCAACCGAAGCTGGGGGAGAATTTGCCATCCGGTAAGAAAAATCAATTCCTCGCGGGTGCGATAAGTGATGCCTCCCCAAATCATTTTGTCATAGATGATAGTCCCGGAGAGGTCGGCCCAGCTACCTTTATCCTGATTGACTTTTAACAGAAAGGAGGGTTGAAACATCAGTTTGGAGGACACATCGAACAGGTAACCGCCGGTTAACAAAATATCGGCTTTTTGGAGATTCAACTCTGTTCCATCCATCTTCTCAAAATCGTGAGAGAAAAATTCCGGAATTGAAATGCCTCCAAACAGGCGATCGTTGTAAATACTCCATCCAAAACCTGCCTGAGGCCCGTTTGAGGCATCATTTCCTGCAAAAGCGGGATCGTCCTCGTGTTCCAGATTAATTTCGTTCCAGTTGATCTGGTAACTGGAGAATCCGCCGGAAAGACTGAAGGCCATCCATGTGTATGGATTAATTTTAACTCTGTAGGTATAAGCGAGTGAAATGCCCAGATTGTTTTTTATGGTAAATTGTTCATTAAAGATCTGCAGTCCGAGTGCCATATTTGGGTTTCTAAGCGGGGTGTGGCCTGTAAGGTATTGTGCCTGGGGTGATTGGGGGAGGCCAGTCCATTGTTTGCGGAAGGAGCCGAAAACACTCAAAACCTCTCGCGAACCTGCAAAAGCACTGTTGATGGTAAAACGATTGTGCATATACTGACTCAGTGTCATGGCCCTTTGAGCCGACACAGTTATGGTCAAAAGAAGAAAAACAGAAAGAATGAGTCCCTTTGTTCTCATTTGTCAGGGGGTTTAGTTGTGTTTGCGTTTGATGACGATATAATCTTTAACCGGGTCAATGCCATCTCCTTTAAAAATGAAATAATAGATTCCGTTTTCAAGAGGGTTTCCATCAGCATCCACTCCTTCCCATTGATTGCCTTCCTCCAGATTGGATTTTTTAAATACAACCGCCCCGCTTTGGTCAAAGATTACCAGTTCGTTCTGGGGGATAGTATGGGCCCCCTTTATGGAAAAGTAATCGTTGCGATTATCTTTTGGGAGTGGCGATATTCCGGTATAATAGGTTAAACCTTTTACGGTAATGGTCAGGTTATCTGAAACTTCAGGACAAACGCCATTGGTTACTGACCATTCCAGGTTGACGGTGCCATGCTTAAGACCTGTCAGTGTTGCATTCTGGTCTCCCGGATTGGCAATAATTCCAGGGCCTGAAGATATGTACCACTCGCCCACCCAGTTTTCGGTGTAGGAAACAGGTTGACCTGCGCGAAGAATGGTTTCATACTGATTGTAAAGAGTGAGGTCTTCACCGGCAAAAGCAACAGGAGGTTCATCAAACCGAACCCGAACGTCATCTGTGGCAGTACACAGCCCGTTTGTCTCAATCCATGTGAGGGTTGTTTCGCCCCAGGTACTTTGCTGATAGGTGGCCGCGGGGTTGTTTATTTCATTGTTCAAAATATTGCCTGATGTAATTTGCCATTCCCCATGTTGGGCTGATGGCGACATGCTGCCATTTAGGTCAATCTGGAGCCCGCAAACAGCAGTGTCGTTACCTGCAAACGGGGTTGGCATTTGGTCAACTATAATGGAAAGTTCATTTCCCAATTCAGAAACACAGCTAAATTGATCGGAAATGGATGTTAAGTGAATATTGGTTGTTTCGGTTGGAGCAGAAATCAGCGCCGATGTGGGGCTCTGATAAGTTACAGATTGTGCCTCCTCATTTATGGAATAATTCAATGTCCAGGGGCTGTTGTTCCCTCCTATTGTAAAAGGTATGCTTGCTTCACTGCCTTCACAGATTCGGGTTTCAATATTTTCGAAAGAAATGGATGGCATCTCAATAAATTGTACTTCCACCTGATCGGAGTTTTCGCAACCATTGTTATTTTCGGTCCAGGTCATGGTGTAAACTCCTTGTTCAGATGCTGTGACCACACTGGCGGGGTCGGATACCGAAGCTATGGTGATTGGCGAGGCAACGGAGGTCCATTGACCGGTTCCCTTATCTGAAATAGCTGAAAGTTGGGTGGAGAGGCCACAGGAAAGAAAGTCGGTTCCCGCATTGGTCTCCGGTTTTAAATCAACGATGGTGGCTTCTCCGGTCAGATCTTCAGGATTTGCAAGGCAGCCGTTGCTGTCTTTTACCCAGAGCAGTGAGTAGGTAGTTTCGCCCTGAACATTCACGGTTTCGTTATACACGGATGTTGTGGCAGAACCGGTTATCTGTTGATTTTCCTGATCTGAAACAGCAAATGACCACGGGCTGTCGTTTCCTGTAAAAGAAAGATTGAGCACGGCATCCTGGGGTGTAGTGCCACAGACTTCGGAAAATGTTGCTACGGAAGCTGAAGGAGACCCTCGGAAGACAACCTGTACTTCGTCCTGAGCGGTGCAAACACCGTTTTCCTGTTTGAAAGTTAATGGATAGGTGCCGGCAGAGGATACACTGTAACTGCTGTTGATGGCAAGTGGGTCAGTCAGAATTCCCTGAGTGGGTGTTTCCCATGAATAGACCGAAGAAACAGGATCGGGAGCTGCACTCAGTACAGCTGAAAGGCCACAGGAATCGATGTCAACACCAGCATTGGGAGAGGGGAGGGTCCAGTTGGTAAAAGTTACTCCCGGGTCGGTAGTTGGAATATAGGTGGTTCCGTCGCTGGACATCTCAGTGACCTGAATAAGAAATGAGGAACTGGCCTGCCCCTCAGGTATTGATAAAGAAATGTTGGTGGTAAAGCGATAAACTCCATTTACATCCAAATCGTCGCCATGAATATAATCTGCCGAAGTTGTAATGGAACCGGGGAATAAGCGAATCTTGTATTTAAAAGGTGTTTGTCCGGAAAATTGTATGTCAAGAGTCACCTCAACCGATTCTGAATCGCAAACATCAATGTTGCCACTTATAATCTCTGCATCTAGTCCGTTCTGAGCATTGGTGCCTAATGACAGACTCAAATATATCAGAGTAGAGAAAAGTATTTTAAGTTTGTCCATTATAATGAAACCCTAAATTCAACCCCGTTTTAAGTAAAAAAAACACTTCTTTACAAACCTAATAAAAAACTTAATGAAAACTGCAATTATTTAGTTGTGTAAAGAGTACTTTTATAACTACATACAGTCCATTCATCAAAAAAAAAATTGAAGCATGCTGTATATTGCTTTGCGGGAGAGGCAAAGGGGACAATTAAGGGCCAAAAATGGATTCTCTCTTGGGTTGTTCTTTTCTTTGCTGTTCGTTTTGATAATCACGGTATTGTTTGATGAAGTTGTCATGGAAGTTTTCTCCGGGGGCTGGTGCAGGAGAAAAGATCAATTTTCCCTCAGGGCTGATGAGGTAATATTGCGGAACAGCTTTGATGTTGTAGTTCCTTAATACGTTGGCATTCATTCCAAAATGTAGAAATTTCCATTGGTAATCAGAATCTTCCACAAACTGAGCCGCTTTTTCATAATTGTCATCTGTCAGAATGGTGACAATTTCCAGATTGTCACCGAAGGTTTTCAAAAGACGTGGTAATAATCTGAGCTCCTGCCGACAATTGTAATTTTCGCTGTGCATGAAATTTAAATAGACGAATTTTCCCCTGAAGTCCTCCAGATTGTATTCATTGCGGTTGAAGTCCATCAGTGAAAAATCGGGTGCTGTAGATCCCGGTTGTAAAGCGGCAATATTTTTGTAAAGAGTGCGGGCCGTTGTTCTTATTTCTTCAATGGAAGTTTGCTCGGAAGTTTCCTGAAGTAATTGCAGGGCTCTTTGTGGAGGCAGTAGTTTTTCGTAATAGCTCTGGTAGATAGTCCATAAGGCCATAAGTTCCGAAATGTCGGTTCTTTGGAAGATGCTGTCTTGTTGAATTAAGTAAACTGTTTTCTTAAAAGTAAGTGGAGGCGTGAAGTTTTTCTCCAGTGTTTTACGTCCAAATCCTCTGAACACATCCCTGAAGGTTTCCCAGTAAGCAGGGAGATTAAAATATACCGGATGGGAAGAAAAATATTTCTGAATAATTTCTTTTTCTGGGTTTCGGGAGGTAAGCATTTCGAGACGTGCGTATCTGAATTTTTTGTGATTTTGGAAAAAGGAATCAGGGCTGCCGGGAAAACGGATTTCTAACGAGTCAATAATAGCGGCAACAGCTTGTTTGTTTTTTGAAGCCATCAGCCGAAGGACTTTGGTGTCCAGTTCCTGATAAAAGGCATCATCGAAATTGCGTATTTGAGCATTAAGGTCGTAGCTGTCCTGGTTGATGATACCAATTGAGATGGGTTCGCGTTGAAAAAACGGATTTAACCGCTGAGTTTGAGGTACGGGTTTAAAGGGAGGGAGTTTGAGTTCGTATTTTTGTCCGGGACTAAGATAGATGAATCCACGGTAACTTCCCAGATCTGCAAAAGCATAAGTCGTCTCCTTCAGGGATAAATCAAAAGAAAAATACCCTAAGGAATCAACCTGTAGTGAAAACAATTCCTCTTCCTCAAAATTCAGATAGTTTTGATAATGCTGAAATACCAACCCCATATTTTTGTATTCGGGAGCATGACCGAAAATTTGTGTGGTATGTTCCTGTGCACTGCCACTATAGATGGCGGTACACAGGAGTAGGCCTGTTAAAATGATGAACTTAAATATTTTATGCGAATTCATTAACTGTTTTTATTGGTATTGAAATACATTGCTCCGTATTCCCGAGGTGTCTGGATTGCAAATAGCTGGTAACTCTCCTATTGCAAAAGGCAGGAGGCCACTCTTTTATAATAAAAACTTAGCGTCATAGCGTCTCTGCGTTTAAGCTTTTTTAAGCGGTCAATTGAAAACATGAATCATGCCAATTCGCTTATTGCTCACGACTCACTCGTGCCACCTGAATTTTTATTTTGTCTGGAATAAATTTGGAAGCGTCTCCGCCATGTTTCAGAATGTCCCGCACAATAGAGGAGTTGACAGGAGTATGTTCGGGGGATGTCAGAAGAAATACGGTGTCTATGCCCGACATGGATTTATTCACCTGGGCAATGGCACGTTCATACTCAAAGTCGGCCGAAGTACGAATCCCTCTGAGTATAAAACCGCAGTTCAGCTCTTTGGCAAAATCAACGGTTAACCCTTCGTAAGTGACTACTTCGATGGTTTTTTTATCCTGGAAAACCGACCGAATCCATTCCACTCTTTGTTTTACCGGGAAGAAATCTTTTTTGTTGGCATTGAATCCAATGGCGATATAGACTTTGTCGAATAGTGACAAGGCGCGTCGAACAATATTCTCGTGTCCAACTGTGAA
>NZ_JADQBH010000124.1 GCF_016278715.1 Marinilabilia sp.
GTCCTCATCAAACAATTCGGTGGGGAAGGGGCCCGAACCCACACGGGTGCAATAGGCTTTAAAAATACCAAAAACTTCACCAATACTCCGCGGCGAAATGCCCATTCCGATACATGCACCTGCGCAAACTGTATTGGATGAGGTCACATAGGGATAGGAGCCAAAGTCAATATCCAGCAATGTTCCCTGAGCACCTTCTGCCAGAATGGGTCTTTCATCTTTCAGATAGCGGTTCAACTCATGCTCACTGTCAATGAGTGTAAACTCTCTGAGTGTTTCAATTCCTTCTTTCAAACCTTCTTCATACTCAGCCAGATTGTACTCAAAGCCATACATCTTTATGAGTTGCTCATGCTTCTCTTTTAAGACAGCATATTTTTCTTCAAAATTGGAAAGGATATCGCCAACGCGAATTCCGTTGCGTCCGGTTTTGTCCATGTAGGTGGGACCGATTCCCTTCAGGGTTGAGCCAATCTTGGTGGTCCCTTTGGAAGCTTCGGATGCTGCATCCAGAATGCGATGGGTGGGCAAAATCAAATGCGCTTTTTTGGAAATAAAAAGGGTATTGGTCAGGTCAATACCCTGAGCTTTGAGACCGTCAATCTCTTGTTTGAAAGTGATGGGATCCAGCACCACGCCATTGCCAATAACATTGATCTTGTCGCCCTGAAAAATTCCAGATGGGATGTTGTGAAGAACAAATTTCTTGTTGTCAAACTCGAGGGTGTGCCCTGCATTGGGGCCGCCCTGGAATCGGGTAATAACATCATAATCGGGGGTCAGTACATCTACTACTTTTCCTTTCCCCTCATCGCCCCACTGCAATCCTAATAGAACATCAACCTTCATTACTTCAAGTGTTTGTGATTATTTGTATTATGGTCTTTTTTACCAGACTATAGCGCAATAAAAATCGGAAGGCCTACCTGTTAGGTTGACATTCCGATGCGTAAAAGTAAACATTAAAAATCGTAAAACCTCAGAATCTGTTTAAATTTTATTCTCACTCTTTATCAGTTTCTCCCGGCAATCTTTGCAGGTCCCGTAAACATAAAGGGAATGATGTGCTACGGTGAAATCCAGATTCAGGGAGGCATTGTCCAGCACGATCTGAATACTGGGATCACAAAATTCGGTTACTTTTCCGCAGTTGGTGCATATCAGGTGGTCATGTTGTTTGGATTCAAAAGCTTTTTCAAACTGGGCGATGTTCTTTCCAAACTGATGTTTAATGACCAGTTTGCAATCGAGAAGAAGGTCAATTGTGTTGTACAATGTGGCACGACTCACTCTGTAATTCTTGTTTTTCATGAAGATGTAGAGTGATTCTATATCAAAGTGCCCCTCGCGCGAATAGATTTCGTCCAATATGGCATATCTTTCGGGTGTTTTTCGATGCCCGTTTTTTTGAAGATATTCGGTAAATATTTGTTTGACCGTTTCTTTGTTAGATGGCCTGCTCATAACTTGTTTCAGTTAAATTAATTGTAACAATTTGCCCCTTTTCTATGCAAAGATAAAAATTTTATTTAGAATAAAACCAAATTGAATTAAGGAGGTGAAATTGAGCAAAGGGCATGGGACATGGGGCATGGAGAGAAGGAGCATGAGAAGAGACTGGTCAGAAAGCAGAGAGCATGCAGATAGGAGCGGGGCACCGGGCTTTTATTTCTTGGACCCCTTTGGAACTCTTAATTCCCGTGAATCCGTTCCTGACGGGTAACATTGTGGAGACCTTTTATTCTCATTAGGTTGAAAATGAGATTATTGAGGTCTTCGGTATTGTGAATATACAAGTAAATTGTTCCTTCAAAGATGCCATCGTGGCTCTCCACATGAATGGAACGCATGTTAACGGTTTGGTCTTCAGAAATAACCTTTGTGATTTTACTTACGATTCCTATCTGGTCAATCCCTGAAAGATTGATGATTGCCAGGAAGGATAGAATTTTATGTGACTCCCATTCGGCAGATACAATCCGGTTTCCCTGACTTGACATGAGACGGATGGCCACCGGACATTTGCGGCTGTGCAGAATCAGTTTGTCGTCCTGATCGAGGTAACCCACCACATCGTCGCCCGGAATGGGATTACAGCATGGGGCAATGATGTATTCCTCGGTTTCCATATCGTCCGAGACCACCATCTGAGTTTTTTTGCTGTCTTTGCCAAATTTCATTTTGTCTTGTTTGTCACTGTTTTTCACGAAAGAGAGGCGCCAGTAACGAATCCATTTATTTGCAGTTTTGTCGCTAAGAATCTTATTCAGATTTTCAAGGTTAACAACCCCTTTTCCAATCTTAAAGTAAAGTTCTTCTTTACTGGGCAGGTTGTAATACGTCTGAAGTTTTTTGAGGATTTTGGCATTGGTGGTCAGTTTTCTCTCGTTCAGCGACTCTTCCAGTTTTACCTCGCCCCTGTGAATAATGCCTTTTCTTTCTTTTTTAAAGGCATCTTTAATTCTGGTTTTGGCTTTGGCTGTTGTCACAAAATTGATCCAGTCATATTTTGGTTTTTGTTTTTCGGAAGTGAGAATCTCTACCTGGTCGCCACTCTTCAGCTCATAACTAAGCGGAACCAGTTTGTAGTTCACTTTGGCGCCTATGCATTTGTATCCCAGCTCGGTATGTATTTCAAAAGCCAGGTCAAGAGCAGTAGCTCCTTTGGGCATTACTTTTACGTCGCCTTTAGGGGTAAACAGCATGATTTCCTGACTGAAGAGATTCAGTTTAAAATCGTCCAGAAATTCGAGAGAATCAGAATCCGGGTTATCCAGTACATCCCGAATGCGTTGTAACCAGTTGTCCAGCTCCGATTCTTTCTCATTTGAGCCTTTGTATTTCCAGTGAGCAGCAAATCCTCTTTCGGCAATTTCGTCCATTCTTTCGGTGCGAATCTGGATTTCAATCCAGTTGCCTTCGGGCCCCATTACTGTAGCATGCAGGGCTTCATAGCCATTGGCTTTGGGAGTACTTACCCAATCACGAAGTCTGTCGGGTTTGGGCTTGTAAATATCTGTAATCAGAGAATAGATGGCCCAGCATTGGGCTTTCTCAGGAATTCCTTCTTTGGGATTAAATACAATGCGGATGGCCAGCAAATCATAGATTTCCTCAAAAGGAATCTGTTTGTGTTGCATTTTTCGCCAGATGGAATAGATGGATTTTGGTCGCCCTTTGATGTCAAACTCATACCTTTCATTGGAAAGGCGTTCGATGATGGGTAACGAAAACCGCGTTATCAGGTGTTGGGTCTTGTCTTTGTAATCTTCCAGTTTGGCCGATATTTCCTCAAATATTCTTGGATGTTCGTATTTAAAAGCCAGGTCTTCCAGCTCAGATTTGATTGAATAGAGTCCCAATCGATGGGCCAGTGGCGCATACATGAATAGGGTTTCGCCGGCAATTTTGATTCGTTTATGCTCGGGCATAGATTCCAGGGTACGCATATTGTGCAACCTGTCGGCCAGCTTTATGAGAATAACCCTGATATCCTCGACCATCGTCAACAGCAGCTTTCTGAAATTCTCTGCCTGCCTGGATTTGGTCTGATCAAAGACACCCTCCAACTTGGTGAGCCCATCTACAATATCGGCCACTTTCTTGCCAAAAATTCCTTCTACATCTTCCAGTGTGTAGTCGGTATCTTCCACCACATCGTGTAACAGGGCTGCCGCCACTCCTTTTGCTCCAAGACCAATCTCATCCGCCACAATTCGGGCCACAGCAAGGGGATGGAGAATGTACAACTCTCCCGATTTCCGTCTGACTCCCTGATGGGCTTCATTGGCCAGTTCAAACGCTTTCTGGATTAGTCGCTTGCCCTCGGCTGTTTGACATCGCGGGCACAAATCCAGTAATTCGTTGAATTGCTGTTTTATTTCTTGTTCTTCTGATATTTTCGATTGGTCACTCATATTGGCTGTTTACCTGTTGGGCCTAAATTAGTGAATAATATGGTAAAATAGTATCTGAATGGCAGGTAATATTTCGTGCATTCAGATTCAGTTACATCCCCGCAGTCACAATTCGGAAATCCTCAGGCTTAAGATATTGAATAGCCAAATCTCTGATATTGGTATGAGAAATATTTCGAATTGTGTTGATCATCTTTTCGTAAAATCCGAAATCCATATCGTATTCCTGCAAGGTTCTGTAAATGTCGGCGGTTGAAAAAGGGCCATCAAAATTCCTGAGCAATTCGCCCATCATGTATCGTTTAACCATGCTGAGTTCCTCCTGGGGAACCAAATCGGTTTGCAGAATTCGGAATTCTTCAAAAATTGCTTCAATGGCTTTGTCCCGGCTTTCGCCGGATACTTCGCTGCTAATGCCCCAAATGCCGCTTTGTTTGAGGGGCATGATGTAGGAGCCGATTCCATAGGTAAGGCCTTTTTCTTCACGTACCGAGGTCATCAGGCGTGAACCAAAGTAGCCACCCAGAATGGTATTGAGAATTTGCAGCGGAATAAAATCGGGGTGATGGTTGTTAAACAGGGGTCTTCCGATTCGCAGGGCGGTTTGCATTGCACCTTCTTTCCTGATATTTATTGTTCTTTCCTTTGAAGGCTGCGGATTGGGTAAAGAAAAGTCGGTGTGTTGGTATTTGCCCGAAGAGTGTCCAAAGTATTTATTGAGTAAGGGCATTAGCTTATCTCCGGGTTGACCTGCCACGAAAATTCTTGCCATCTCGGGCTTGTAATTATTTTTATGGAAATCTTTAAGCTGACCGAGCGTTATTTGTTTGAAATGATCTGCGTTAAGCTGTTTTCCATAAGGATGGTCGGCGCCAAAAATTGTTTCGCCGAACTTACGGCCTGCAATGGTTTTTACTTTTTCGCCCTCAAAAACAAACTCTTCATATTTTTTTTGAAGATAAAGCTCATATTCATGCTGAGGGAATGAAGGTTCAGAAATAATTTCGTTGAGGATCTCCAGCATTTGAGGCAGGTGACGGGACAGGCACAAAAATGTAAAAACCGTATTGTGATGATAAGTCTGGGCATTCAGGTAAGCTCCCAGAAAATCAATTTTTTCAGATATTTCAACTGATGTCTTCTGTCGGGTTCCTTCCAGCATCAGATTGGCAGTTGTGGAGGCAATCAGGGGAATGCCTGCCTGTATCGCCCCCGCCGGAAATTCTATGTCTATTTTTGTGACGTCCTGACTCCCTGCTCTGAGTACAGAAACAGGCACTTGGTTGTCGAGTCGATGCTGCTCAACCGGCAGGAAATCAATTTTTTCGATATCTTTAAATTCGGGAGCTTTGCTGTTGGTTTGTGCCATATTTTGGGCTGTTGTTTTAATGGTGGATACTTATCTTTGAGACTAAGGCTATGGCTAAGGGCTTTTAAAAAATTATGGAACCATTAATTCCTAACCTGAGTCTCTCTAGCCAAGATGCTCTGGGGACTTCAGTTTTTCTTCTGCGGCAGGTAATAGAGAGTGGAGCAGTTTTCCGGAGCAAAGATTCTTTGTGCCACAGTTTTAACATCATCTGCAGTCACAGCCCGGTATCGCTCTGGTTCTCTGTTAATTTCTTCTGCATCACCCAAAAGCTCAAACTGAGCCAGGTTCATGGCTTTGTTGAGATAATGAATTTCACCAAAAACAAGGTTCGATTCCACTTTGTTTTTGACTTTCTGAAGTTCATAATCACTGGGGCCATCAATACTTAGTTTTACCAATTCACTGCGGATGGCAGATTCAGCTTTTTCCATGGATACTTCCGGCATAAGGCGTCCGGTAACAGTAAACAATCCCGGGTCGCGATCTCCGGCAATGTATGCATTCACATCCGAGAACAGGCGCTGTTCTTTGATGAGTGACTGGAACATCCGAGCAGAGGGGCCATTGGAAAGGATATCAGAGAGCAAATCGTCAGCATAGAATTCTTTGTCGGTACGTTTTCCGTTGTGGAAAACCATTTGAATGTAAGGGGCAGGCACATCTCTTTCCACAGTGAGCTGCCTTGCTTCTGTCTGGCGGGGTTCCTGCGGTAATTTTCTTTGCTGAACAGACTGGGCTGCAATGGGGCCAAACCATTTTTCAGCCAACCGGAAAACCTGTTCTGGAGTGACATTGCCTGCTACCGACAAAACAGCATTATTTGGAGCGTAATGCTTGTAAAAAAAGTCTTTGACATCATTTAGTGTGGCATCCTCAATATGGGAGATGTCTTTTCCTATGGTGGGCCAACGGTAGGGGTGAACCTTATAGGCCAGGTTTCTGATTAAAAGAGGTATGTCGCCATAGGGTTGATTCAGATAACGTTGTTTGAACTCTTCGATCACAACTTTTCTCTGTACTTCCAGACTTTTATCAGAGAAATCAAGTTCTCGCATTCGGTCGGCTTCCAGCCAGAATGCTGTCTCCAGATTCGTTGCCGGCAAGGTCACATAATAGTTGGTAAAATCGTTGCTGGTCCATGCATTGTTTTCACCGCCCACATTTTGTACCGGCGTATCGTACGAAGGAATATTGAGGGTGCCCCCAAACATCAGGTGCTCAAATAAATGTGCGAAACCTGTCTTGTCGGGGTCTTCGTCGCGTGCGCCTACGTCGTACAGCAGGTTAACGGCCACCATTGGCGTGGTTTTATCGGGATGAACTACAACGCGTAAACCGTTTGAGAGTGTATGCTTAAAATATTTTATCATTTACAAATCCTTTTTTTTGTTTCCTGAATTTCCTCCATGAGGGATTCCATAATTTGGCTGACGGGCTTAATCTCCTTTATCAGGGCAGCCACCTGTCCGATTTCTAATTCTCCTTCTTCCAGATCACCTTCAAAAATTCCTTTTTTGGCACGTCCCTTTCCCAGAATCTCTTTTAATTCTTCTGGTGATGCACCCTTTTGCTGGGCTTCTTCCACCAGTTTAAAAAAGTGGTTTTTCAGAAGCCGTACGGGAGCCAGTTGTTTTAACGTGAGCATTGTGTCTCCCTCTTTGGCATTTATAGCATACTCTTTAAATTTTGGGTGGGCCGATGACTCTTGAGCAAGTGCAAATGTTGAACCAATTTGCACGCCATCAGCACCAAGCGCCATGGCAGCCATTATTTGTTGTCCGCAACCAATGCCTCCTGCTGCTATTAATGGAAGAGAAGTTGCATTTCTTACCAGAGGAATTAAATTCATGGTGGAGGTCTCCTCGCGACCTTCATGACCGCCGGCTTCAAATCCTTCGGCAACGATGGCATCCACCCCGGCGTCTTCACATTTTTTTGCCAGCCGGGAATTGGCGATTACGTGTACTACCTTTATGCCGTGTTCTTTGAGGTAGGGAGTCCATTTGGCTGGGCTTCCGGCAGAGGTGAAAACTATTTTTACGCCCTCATCGGTAATGACTTTCATCAATTGCTCAATGTCGGGGTATAGCAGAGGAACATTTACGCCCCAGGGTTTACTGGTGGCTTTTTTTATTTTCTGAATATGTTCGTGCAATACTTCAGGATACATACTGCCGGCGCCCAAAAGGCCCAGCCCGCCGTTGTTGCTGACAGCGGAACCCAGTCGCCATCCGCTGCACCATACCATTCCCCCCTGAATAATGGGAACTTCTATATTGAGTAACTCACTTACCCTGTTGTTCGAAAATATTTTTTCCATGGCCGTATATGGTTTTACAAAAAAACTGTTGACTCTTTTGCCAACAGTTTTTTATGTGCTGGTGAGATCTTCATAACCTCAACCTCTGTTATTTCTTAAAAATCACTATTTGGTTCTATTAAATGTTCAACACTTTGTCGAAGTTTATTTTAAGTTACTTCCTGATGACAAAACACCTATATGCCTAAAATTCATTTTGTTGTCTAATGTGGTTCAGATACTTTTAATTAATTCAAACCAACAACCCCGGGGCCCTGTTCAAAAACAATGTCCACGGGAATGCCGGCATTGTTGATGCGATCGAGGTCCGACTGAAGTTCAGGGTTTATATTTCCCATTAAGGCAATCATTTCCAACGCTTTCTGGTAATCCCCATCCCCCTGGAGAACCAGTATTTCTTCTGACAACTCATTCATAGCTTGTTTCATCTTTTCAAAATCGATGAGGTAAGTGTTCGAATCATTATCTTTTGAAAAGGCTCCTTTTTTGAGGAAGTAGTTAAAGCGAATCATGTTGGCTTCGCCATGAGCACTTGCCGCACCAAAACGGACAGATCGGAAAATTCCGGCCATAAAGGTAACGTAATTGGTCATCAGGTCTTTGTCTTTCAATTCGCCACTTTCAGCGAGCCTGGTAACTATGTAAAGTCCCAGGATATCTGCTTTACTCTCTTCGATTGAGGAGGCTGTCTCTTTTAGGGCTTCTCTGACAGTTCCTTTGCCATCCAAAGTTTCTTTGATGCCTAATCCGTGGGCCACTTCATGAAACATTGTGTTTTCGAAGAAAGCATCGAAATCAATGTATTGCCTTTGCGATGGGTGGATAACTATCTGACTGATAGGTACCAGTATCTTCTCAAATTTGGCACGCATACTATTTTTCAGCTGGAGTTTGCGACTTCCTTTTTTCATCTGCACATCCGGGTCGTTGGGAAGATTGATGGCGATGGTTTTACTGGCCGCATTGCAATCGCCGGCATAAAAAATAGCATCATAAACATTCAGGTCAGAATCGCTACCGGGGGTTTCTGTTTTATAGGTCTCGTCAACAGGAAGATTTTCCTGTAACCTGGGTAGCAAGGCAGCAAATCGCTCCAAACGTGCCGACCAGGCAGTGTCTTTTATTAGTATGTAAGCTTCAAAGGCGGTTTTTATCCCCAAAAGCTGGTCTTCGTAAGTTTCGATAGGCCCAACAACAAAATCGATGAGGTTGTCTTTCATCTCCATCCAATACATGTCGCTTTTGTAGTAATCGCCCGATAAAAGTGCATTTGCACGTGCATTCAGGTATTTTTTGAATCCTTCACTTTCTGCCATTTCTGCTGCCTGGTGAAGGAGGCCTGCTGCTAAAGAGAGTTCCTCTTCCCATTTTTTATGATACGGAACGATGAAGAGTTTTCCGTTATCCCCTCTTTCGATGAGGGTGTATTGATTGGATTTATTATGATTGGGGAGTTGTTCAAACTCCTTCATGGTCATGTCGGCTGGATATAGCCTTGCTCCTGCGGGTTTGGGGCCGATGCCTTTGATGAATGGCTGATGATTGTTCAGTCGATCCCAGGGGCCGTAGTTAATTTCTGCATATCGGCGCAGTTCAGGATCTTCAATTTTGGAGAGAAAAGTATCTTTGTCACCCCAGGTTTGTTTCCAGAAAAGGTCGTCCATGATGTTGGCCGCCTCGAAAAGCAGAGGTAACATCTCTTTTTGGTTGGAGGATAAGATGCTCAGGTCGGTGGTTAGTTTGAAGGTTTCGTACGCTTCTACTTTTTCAGCAATATTAGGAATTGCCGCTTCATATTTTTTGTTTTGGCATGCAGAAAGCAGCGTAAGCGCAAGAAGAACCGGGAGGAACCGTTTCATAAGAATGTTTTTTGAGGATTATGTAATGCAGCCTCAAAGGTAAGGATATTTTAATGGTTCATAACAAAGGTGCCTATCAGAACCAAATTTTTACATCTATCCCGAAACATCGAAACGACCTATCTTATTGTATCTTGATATCAACTTCAGTTTTATTGAGCAACTGGTTGATTCTCTCAATTTGTTGTTGTTTGTTAACTTCCCGTAGGTCACGAGCCGTTTTAGTGAAGTATTGATGGTTTTTAATGAACTTTAGCTGCATTTCGTTCCATTCCTGCCATGAGCCAATCATTTGACGCTCTCTTAACTCGCGGTAAAGTGTATTGGAAACCGGAATAAAATCGGTGCGTCCCAGATAATCCAAATCCGAATCACACATTACTTCTTCCATTTTGTCCTGTGGGTTTGGAGGTAGCTTGGTGGCCATAATTAACCGGCAAATGGTGTTGATTCTTTCCTGCGAAAAGTCGTACCTCGGTAAAATCTGTTTTGCCAGTAAGGTACCCTGGTGTTCGTGATGTTTGTAATCCACAATATGTCCTGCATCGTGGAACAGGGCAGCCACTTTCATTAGTAGTATTTCTTCTTCGTTCAAGCCCTCGGCCCAGCCAATGAGCTCTACTTCAGTAATCACATCCACAGTGTGCTTAACGTTGTGATAGAATAGGTTGTCCGGTAGATTTTTCTCCAGCAGATCAAGGATTTTTTCCTGAATATCCATAAACTGGATGTCTCCGTATCTCGTATAAAAGGTATCATTGGCTTCAAAGAGGTTGTCCTCAATATGCAATTTTTCATTTAGCCCGTTGACCAAAAACATATTGAGTGCACCTTTATATTTCACAGGCATGGACCCCAGGTGGCTGAAGTCAAAGAATTCTTTTACCAGCTCATAGGTCATCTCAGACATATTAATTTTTCCGGGAGGACAGGCTTCGCCCAACCTGCATGTTACATTGATGTTGTCTCCGCTGATGGATGAGGGGCTGTGTTGTTTTTGAGCGTCCAGAGCCAGGACCGGACCGGTATGGATTCCCATTTTTACTTTCCAGAAAGGTTCTTCTTTGGAAGGAGTGAAAATGTTGTTTACGGTAGATTGCATCTTGTTAGCTGCCAGTGTGATGTTGATGGGGTTGGTCCGGTACTCATTGTTCAGTCCGGCGGCAAAAAGAAGGTTGTCACCAA
>NZ_JADQBH010000324.1 GCF_016278715.1 Marinilabilia sp.
TTGGAATGACATGGAATTCCTGAATGAAGAGTTTTATAACCCTCAAAAAATGGTGACCGATGTGCATGACATGAATGCGCACCTAATCATATCCATCTGGAATTCGTTTGGTCCGCAGACCAAACCCTACCGGGAACTGGACAGTATTGATGCACTTTTTAACTTTAAAACATGGCCGGAATCAGGTTCTTTTAAATGGCCGCCCAATCCAGATTATCCTTCCGGTGTACGGGTTTATGATCCTTATAATCCCAAAGCCCGCGATATTTACTGGGAATACCTGAATAAGGGTATCTTTTCGCTTGGCATTGACGGTTTCTGGATAGATTCTTCCGAACCTGACCATTTCGACCCAAAACCATCAGACTTTGACAATCAGACTTATCTCGGGTCGTTCCGGAAGGTACGCAATGCTTTTCCGTTAATGACCGTGGGTGGTGTTTACGAGCATCAACGTGAAGTGACTTCAGACAAGCGTGTGTTTATACTTACCCGCTCAGCATTTGCCGGTCAGCAGCGTTATGGAGCCAATACCTGGACAGGCGATGTGGTTGCATCCTGGGAAACCCTGAAAAACCAGATTTCGGCAGGCTTGAATTTCTCGCTCACCGGAATTCCTCATTGGAACAGTGACATAGGAGGGTTCTTCCTTTGGAATTATGACAATCCACTGGAAAATGCAGATTATCGTGAATTATATGCCCGGTGGATCCAGTTTGGTGCATTTTGCCCCATGATGCGCTCCCATGGGGCCGATGCGCCCCGGGAAATATATCGTTTCGGAAAAAAAGGCCAGCCTGTTTATGACGCCATTGAAAAATTCATAAACCTCCGCTACCATTTGCTGCCCTATATTTATTCAACCTCATGGGACGTTTCGGCCAATCAATCAAGCATGATGAGAGCCCTCATGATGGATTTCCCGGATGATAAAACAGCTCTCGGTATCAACGACCAATATATGTTTGGGAAATCATTTTTGGTTTGTCCGGTTACTACATCTATGTATTCAAGGCCCCAAACAAACGGTAGTGATACCACGCTGATTGCTGATTTCAGTTCAGTTAAAACGAAGGAGGTATATCTGCCCGAAGACGCAGATTGGTACGACTTCTGGACGGGACAAAGATTTTTGGGAGGACAAACAATCAAAAAAGAAGTACCTATTGACATCATGCCTTTGTATGTCAAAGCAGGATCAATCATTCCGATTGGCCCCAACGTACAATATGCAGAGGAAAAAGCATGGGACAACCTGGAAATCCGGATTTATGAAGGAGCTGATGGTGAATTTACCCTTTACGAGGATGAAAATGACAATTACAACTACGAAAAAGGCATTTTTTCAACCATCATGTTTAAATGGGACAATGAAAAAAACACGCTGACCATTAAGAATCGTGAGGGATCTTTTCCGGGAATGCTGCAGGAACGGAAATTCAACATTATTAAAGTTTCCTTGGGAAAAGGTGCAGGCCAGAGAACAACGGAGAAGTATGACAAAACAGTGAGCTACGCTGGAAAAAGAATAAATGTCAAACTTTAACCTGATAAACAAATAGAAGAAATACATTAAACAAAAACAAACCAACCTTGGAATCCACATGTGAACCACTGGGTACCAAGCGGTTATTCGAGCTTAAGACCTCGCATCAGGTTGATTGAGCCTTGATAGTAAAGCAACCCCAGGATTTCAAATCACCAAGCGTTTTTGGCCCACTGTAAACAGAAAAACAGCTATGAAAAAATATCAGCACACCAAACGGAGTAAAAGGTTTCGTTCAATTTTATCGGTCTTATTTCTTTTGCTGATTTCTTTTGCATGTACGCAACAAGAACAACCTGCCCGTATCGAAACACTTTTCGACGAGGGAAAAGAAATTGCGTCGAAGGAACTGAGAACCACGGGTGCACCAGCAAAAGTTAAACTTACAGCCGATCGTTCAAAAATTGAGGCAAGCCGCAACGACTTATCGTACGTTAGCGTTGAAATTACAGATGATAAGGGCCATGTAATACCTAATGCTGCGATACCTGTAACTTTTACGGTATCGGGGGTAGGCGAAATTGCCGGTTCGGGCAATGCAAACCCTACTGACATAGAGAGCTTTAACAGCCCGGTTTGCAAAACTTTCCGTGGAAAGGCTCTTGCTATCCTTCGTCCGGTAAAAAACCATAAAAGAGGTACGATTACCTTTATGGCTAAGGCTGATGGTCTGGAAACCGGAGAAGTTATCATTCAGGTTGAATAGTTCTAAGCACACAAAATCAAGGTATATATAGTTTAAAAGCGACATAATGATTAAAAAGATTTATTTAACAACCATTTTTCTTATGGTGCTGGCATTGAATTCTTCTGTCTTAGCCCAAAATGGTGTTCCCGAACAATTTCCAATAGTTCAAACAAAATACACTGCCGACCCGGCACCAATGGTGCACAACGATACGGTATTCCTATACACCAGTCACGATGAGGATGATGCGATGGGCTTCAAAATGCACGATTGGTTGCTTTATTCTTCAACCGACATGGTAAACTGGACTGAGCACGGTGTAGTGGCTTCGTTAGAGGATTTTGATTGGGTTCCTTATGACAATGGGGCCTGGGCAGTACAATGCATTGAGCGCAACGGTAAATTTTATCTCTATTGTCCAATGCCCGGAGGAGTTGGCATTGGTGTTTTGGTGGCCGATAGTCCTTACGGCCCATTTAAAGACCCTATAGGTAAACCTTTAATTCAAAACAGCGACCACGACATTGACCCGACTGTATTAATTGACGATGACGGACAGGCTTACATGTACTGGGGAAATCCCAAAGTATATTACGTAAAGTTAAACGAAGATATGATCTCCTACTCCGGGGACATTATCCAGGAACCAACCACCCCCGATAACTATCAGGAAGGTCCCTGGGTATGGAAACGCGAAGGACATTATTACATGGCCTACGCCTCCACCTGTTGCCCTGAGGGAATTGGATATGCCATGAGCGACTCCCCTACCGGCCCTTGGGAATATAAAGGAATGATTGTGGATGCATCGGAACTAACACGTGGAAATCATCCTGGAATTATCGAATACAAAGGTAAATCGTATTGTTTCGGACACAGTTACGACCTGTTGAAAAAGACGACACCAAAATTCTATGAGCGTCGCTCGGTGGATATGGATGAGATGATTTACAACCCCGATGGCACCATTCAGAATCGCCATTACTGGTCTGTTGAGGGACCAGAGCAAGTAGGGAGCCTGAATCCTTTCAAACGGGTTGAAGCAGAAACAATGGCCTGGAGCGAGGGAGTCAAAACCAGGTTTGAAACTGAGTGGGAAGGAGATTTCGATTGGGCCAGAGGAAAGAAAATTGCAGACCGTTTATTTGTAACAGCTGTTAATCATGGTGATTACATAAAAGTCAGTGGAGTTAATTTTTCTGATGGAGCTGAATCGGTTGAAGTGAGTGTTTCTCCAATTTACGGAGGGATAATTGAGATACGGGCCGATAAAATTGATGGATCGGTGATCGCAACAGTTCAAGTAAATGGGTCCCGCCAAGAGGGTATCTGGAGTACATTTACTGCACAGGCAAATGACATCAAAGGAGTTCATGATGTGTATTTTGTTTTCAAGGGAGAAAAAGACTTGTTTTATTTTGATTGGTGGCAGTTTCATGCAGAGACCTCTTCTGAAAATAACGATTGATATCAGGATCAAAAATCAAGTTATAAACCAATAAAACCACATACCATGAAAATGAATTTCAACTTCAGAAAGCATGTTGCATTACTAAGCATACTGGCTTTTATATCCCTGTTCAATGCAGGTTCAGTATATGCCCAAAAGAACACTTCGGTAAAAATTATCATCAACCCAGATCACAAAGGGCCAGTGATCAACAGGCACATATTCGGTCACTTTGCCGAGCATCTGGGCACCGGAATTTACGGTGGAATATGGGTAGGCCTCGATTCCGAGATTCCCAATACCAGAGGAATCAGAAACGATGTTGTGGAAGCTTTAATTGAACTCAAAGTTCCCAACGTACGCTGGCCGGGCGGGTGTTTTGCCGATCAGTATCACTGGCGCGATGGCATAGGAACGCCTGACGAACGAAATTCAAGAATTAACGTCAGCTGGGGGGGTGCACCCGAACCCAATTCCTTTGGAACCCATGAATATTTCGATTTTTTAAATCAGATCGGCTCAGAAGCATTTGTATCAGCCAATGTTGGATCTGGAACCGTGCAGGAATCAGCAGATTGGCTGGAATATCTTACCGCCACCGGTTCAACACTCGCAGAAGAGAGAGACAGAAATGGTCATCCCGACCCTTATGATGTTGAGTTTTGGGGCATTGGCAACGAAGTTTGGGGTTGTGGAGGACCTTTTACCCCACAGGAGTATATCACCGAACTTAAAAAGTTCGCCACCTTTACCACCAACTACAATACCGATGTAAATACGCAATTCGTGGCTGTAGGCCCCGATTCATTTGATGAATTCAGCTTCGGTTATACAGAAGCCATCATGAAGGCATGGGCCAACAAAACCTGGACCTGGAATATTCAGGGCCTCTCGCTACATAACTATACCCGTGGGGGCTATCCACCAGAAATCCCGGCTACCGACTTTGATGAAAAGCAGTATGCCGAAGTCATTCAGGAAACTCTGGGCATGGATGAATTCATTGCTGAAAACCGAGCCATCATGGACAAGTACGACCCCAACACAGAGGTGTCTATTTTGGTTGACGAATGGGGTGCCTGGTATGCGCCCACTGAAGGAACGAACCCGGGCTTCCTGCAACAGCAAAACTCACAACGCGATGCCATTATTGCAGCTCTGAATTTCAACATCTTTACCCGTCATGCCGAGCGCGTTCATGGTGCCAACATAGCCCAGATGATCAATGTATTACAGGCTGTAATACTGACCGAAGATGAGAAAATGATTCTTACACCGACCTATCATGCTTTTCGGATGTATGTACCATTTCAGGATGCGGCCCGACTGGATATTGAATTTGATGCAGGTAAATATCAGATAGACGATATTGAACTCCCACGAGTGGACGTCATCGCCGCAAAAGGAAAAGATGGTCAGATTTATGTAGCCATCACCAATATTGATCCCAACAACACCGCATCGTTTGAATTACCCATAGAGGGTTTTACTATCAACAACATCAAGGGAGAAACACTTTATGCTTCTGAGATTGATGCCCACAATACCTTTGACAATCCGGACAATGTTGCGCCCAAAAAGATTGACCCAAAAGTGTCCCAAAATAAAATTGCTGTTAATGTACAGCCTCAGTCACTTACTGTGCTCGAAATAAACACAAAAAAATAAATCATTATGAATCTCAAAAAAATAATCCTTGCGTCTTTTTGTGTAGGGACATTTTTCTCAGGCATTGCCCAAAATCCCATCGTGCAAACGTATTATACTGCCGATCCTGCACCCATGGTGTACAAAGGCACCGTTTATGTTTATACTTCTCACGATGAAGATGAAACGGTCGATAATTTCTTTACTATGTACGACTGGCGGTGTTATTCGTCCGATGATATGGTCAACTGGACCGACCATGGTGCAGTAGCGTCCCTGAAGGACTTCGAGTGGATGGATAAAACAAACGGAGCCTGGGCACCACAAGCCATAGAACGAAACGGTAAATTCTATTTCTATGTGCCCATTCACGGCGAAGGGATTTCTGTATTGGTGAGCGATTCACCCACCGGCCCGTTTCATGATCCGCTGGGTCACAGATTAATTGTGGACAGCGATGATGTCTGGACCGATATTGACCCCACCGTTTTTATTGACGATGATGGTCAGGCTTATCTGTATTGGGGAAACCCATCCCTCTTTTATGTGAAACTCAATGAAGATATGATTTCGTACGACCCTGGCATTGGAAAAAAAGGGATTGTTCCGGTAGAAATGGATGCAGAATCATTTGGAGAAAGTGCTTCCAAAGATGGAAGACACCATTCAAATTACACCGAGGGACCATGGATTTATAAACGAAACGACGTGTACTATCTGATTTATGCGGCAGGGGGCATTCCTGAATACATTGCTTATTCCACTGCTCCCACCGCTGAAGGACCATGGACTTACAAAGGCTACATCATGGAAAGAGCTCCTCATCTGGCTTTTACCAATCATCCCGGAATTATTGATTTTAAAGGGAACTCCTATTTCTTCTATCACGATCAGGATTTGTCAGGTGGCGAAGGTTTTAAACGTTCGGTAAGTGTGGAACAATTCGACTATAATGAAGATGGGTCTATCCCCATGATTACGCCAACAAAAGAGGGAGTTAAAGAAAGTGTTGCCAACCTGAATCCTTTCCAAAAAGTGGAAGCCGAAACCATAGCCTGGTCTGAAGGATTGAAAACAAAAACCGACGACACAAACGGAGTTTTTGTCACCAATATCAACAATGGAGATTTCATCAAAGTCCGTAGTGTTGATTTTGCCAAAGGAGCTAAAACATTTAAGGCACATGCGGAAGCTTTGGAAGGAGGAAAAATTGAAATTCGTCTGGATGCAAAAGACGGCCTTCTACTGGGCGTTTGTGAAATATCAGAAACAGAAAACAACTGGCAATCATTCACCACCAAAACAAAAAAACAAAAAGGTGTCCATGATTTATTTCTTGTCTTTAAAGGTGGTGAAGGCGAGTTATTTAATTTTGATTTCTGGGAGTTTAGTAAATAAAAAAGCCTAAACGCAAAGGTGCAAAACATCTATAAATAATTGACCCGCTTCAGGGTCATGCCTTTATATTTGAGAGAAACAGAGCCTGAAGGGCTCTTATGTTTATAGCTTTCATAAAACATACAATATCGACGCTGAAGGTGTCGTATGCTTTGGTGATTGATCAAAATACCTTTTTAATGTAGGTACCGATATTTGTGATGGACCCAAAATAATAACAGTCCGTAAAAAAAGGCCTAAACGCAGAGACGCAATGACGCAAAGTTTTTATTATCAGAGAGTTGAACAGCAACTCCGCCAAATTACAACCAGGTTGTAATCAGGCGTTTGAAATCCCGAAGCTTCGGGATAACGGAGTATTGAAAATAATAACATAGGATTTAAAAAAATATTATCATGAAAAACATCATTTCAGGTATAATAACCTTTTTCTTTTTACTATTCTCTACATCCGCCTATTCGCAGGTGGCAAAGGTAGAAAGCCCTGACGGACAGTTAAAACTAAGTGTCGATATTAAAGCCGGCACTCCGGTTTATTCAGTAACATACCAGGGAAATCCCATGCTGGAAGATTCTCCACTTGGGTTGACCACTAACGAGGGCGACTTCACAACAAGCATGAGCTTTATTGAATCATCCAAAGGAGAAGTGGCGAAGACATATACGCAAGCCAAGATCAAGCACTCGTTTGTGGAATATCAGGCAAATTCATTGAAATGTACCTTTTCCAATGCGGATGACAAGCAAATATCTGTTCTGTTTCAGGTCAGCAACAACGACATTGCTTTTCGCTACGAACTTCCAAAATGGGGCGAAACCAGGGCCTGTGTGGTAGAATCAGAAACAACCGGATTCAGTTTTCCTGCCCAAACAAAAAGCTTTCTGTCTTATATGATGAGGCCGATGGAGGGATTTGCACGCACATCTCCCAGTTATGAGAGTGGTTACCAGGCCAACGTTTCGATGGACAAAAACCAGTCATCGGAAGGGTATGTTTTTCCAGGCTTGTTTGAGGTTGGAGAAAACGGTTGGGTATTGGTGTCAGAAACCGGCGTAAGAAGTACTTATTGTGCTTCTCACCTGAGCAGTTTTAAGGATGGTGTTTACACAGTTGAATATCCCAATCCGGGACAGAACAATGGCTTTGGCAGTACGGGAGCTCAAATCGGACTCCCCGGCGTGACGTCCTGGCGTACCATTACCGTTGGCGAATCCCTGAAACCCATTGTGGAAACAACCATTCCCTGGGACGTTGTGGAACCGCTTTACGAGCCATCTCAGGATTATCAATTTGGTCGAAGTACCTGGAGCTGGATCATCTGGCAGGACAACAGCATGAATTATGACGACCAGGTAAAATATATTGATTTGGCGGCAGCAATGGATTTTGAATTCATTTTGATTGATGCCTGGTGGGATACAAACATTGGGTATGAGAAGATGGAAGAACTTATAAAATACGCTGACGACAAAGGGGTCGGTGTCTTTTTGTGGTACAATTCAAATGGAGCGGCAAACGATGCCTTCCAGACTCCGTTGGATAAGATGAATACCTCCATTGCCCGTAAGAAAGAGATGAAATGGTTGAAAGAAGTCGGCGTGAAAGGTTTAAAGGTGGATTTTCTGGGTGGCGACAAGCAGGAAACCATGCGCACATACGAAAACATTTTGTCAGATGCCAACGATTACGGCCTGATGGTGAATTTTCACGGAGCCACCCTGCCTCGTGGCTGGGAACGGATGTACCCCAACTTTGTAGGGTCTGAGGCAGTTTTGGCCTCTGAAATGCTCGTCTTCGTTCAGGATGTACGTGAAAAAGAAGCATTCTATGCCTCCTTGCATCCATTTATGCGCAACACAGTGGGCAGCATGGAATTCGGCGGGGTTATTCTAAACAAATATCTGAACAAAGGAAACAAGGAAGGACAAAAAAGATTAACCACTGATATTTTCCAGCTGGCAACCGGCGTGCTCTTTCAAAATCCGGTGCAGTTTTTTGCATTGACACCAAACAACCTGACCGACGTGCCCGATTTCGAGCTGGATTTTTTGCGTAATATCCCTACCACCTGGGATGAAACCCGCTTTATCGACGGCTATCCTGGAAAGTACAGCGTTCTTGCCCGCCGAAGTGGTGAGAAATGGTATATCGCAGGAATAAACGCTGAAAAAGAGGTTAAAAAGCTAACGCTTGCACTTCCAATGCTGGCCGGACAGGAAGTATCCTTTTACAACGACAAAAAAGATGGTACGCCTTACATGAAAACAGTTAAGGTTCCTAAAAACGGAAAACTGTCAGTGGACATTCAGCCAAATGGCGGATTTGTTTTGGAAATCAGGGATTAAAAAACATAAGAAAAAGAAGGAGATTAAACTCCCCCTCGGTTCCGATCGAGGGGTGCTTTCTACCCTCCTCCTCGATTCCGATCGAGGGGTGCATTTTGTAACTATTCGCAAATCAACTCCTGTTAACCATGAAATATCTCAGCTTATTCACTGTTGCTCTATTTTTCATCCTTACAGGATGTCAACAGGATATAAAATACAGAGAAACACCCGACGGTATAAACATTGATTTACCTGAAGGAACACTGGGCATATACCCGGCGTCGGATAATGCAGTAAGAATCAGATTATTTAAAGGGTCAGAACCGGAAATTCCCGAATTTATCCTGACGGCCAACAGTCCAACCCCTGTTTTCAAGACAACAGAAACATCATCAGAATTAATAGTTGAACTTAAAGACATTCACGTTATTGTAGATAAAAAAACCGGCCGTTTATCTTATGCTTCCTCAACAGGAGAAATTTTTCTTCAGGAAAAACCGGGAACAAGAAAACTGTCTCCTGATTCGGTGGAAGGAATGCCCTGCTTTATGGCAGAACAAAGTTTTGAATCCCCTGAAAATGAATCTATTTTTGGGCTCGGACAGTTCCAGGACGGTCACTATAATCTGAAAGGAGTTACCCGACGTTTAACGCAGGTCAACTCACAAATCTCCATCCCCTTTATCTATTCCAGCAAAGGATATGGATTGCTATGGCACCAGTATGGCCTTACCGACTATAACCCGACCGACAATTTTATTACTCTCGAAAAACAGGAGCAATCATCCGAAGGAGAGGAACTGGTTGAAGTAACCACTACTGCCGGAACCCAGAAAATCGCTCAGAATCAATCTTTGTACACAGGAAGTTTCAGTGTTCCGGAGGATGGAAAATACTCTGTTTTTCTGGATTTGGGCGATATGGGCAACCGTTATTATGTTATAATCGACGGAAAGCCATACATCGACCAAAGCAATATGTGGTTGCCCCCGACTGCCGGTACAGTGGCAAAATTAGAAAGTGGAGAACACGAGGTGCAGGTAATCTGTAAATCCGACAACTCGCCAAAGTTATCATGGAAGCTCAATGACAACTCCACCACCTTCAGGTCGCCCAATGCCAGGGAACTCGACTACGTGGTTTTTTACGGCCCGTCCGCCGACAGCGTGATTTCTTCTTACCGAAATCTGTCAGGGAATGCGCCTATGTTTCCCAAATGGGCCTATGGGTTCTGGCAGTGCAGGGAACGTTACACTTCCGGCAACCAACTTGTGGAAACGGTCAAAGAATTCCGTAAAAGGAAACTGCCCATGGATGTAATTGTACAGGATTGGCAATATTGGGGTAACAAAGGTTGGGGAGTGCCGCAATTCGATGAAGAAAATAATCCCAACCCGTCCGGACTTATCAGTGAAATTCACGAACAAAATGCACATTTTTGTATTTCAA
>NZ_JADQBH010000213.1 GCF_016278715.1 Marinilabilia sp.
TTTTTAACAGGTTTTTTCCTGAGCTCTGTATGCCTGATACATCCGGCACCGGTGGTTTTTTTCAGTAAACCAAGAAATCTCTCTTCAGAAATTTCTTCGTCCAGTTCTCCGATGGCTCCAAATCCAACCTGTTCCCAGTGATTATCAAGCGGATAAAAGTCGTATGCTACCTCTTCGTATGGGTGCGCGGCGAAAAGTACTTGCAAAATTTTATTTTTCAAATGGGCCGGAACAATCGTTTCTATTCTTTGCTCTTTCTCATAGTGCAACTCTCCCTTTTGACCTGTAAAAGGATTGGTGTTTTCTCCCCCACGAAAGGTGCCTTCTCCGGAAATATTGTAACTGCAACTGTCGTAATTTCCAATGAATCCGGCGCCGGCCGCGAACAGGGCTTCCCTGACATTTTTGGCATAATCGGTGGGAACAAAAGTGACAAGTTTGAGGAGCAGGCCTTCCCTTGGTTGTAGTATTTTTATCTTTTGCAATCCCAGTTTGCGGGCAAAAATGGTGCTGACTCCGTTTTCTATGCTGTCCATATTGGTGTGGGCCGAATAGATTGCAAGGTTGTTTCTAATGGCCGAAATTAGAATTCTTTCCGGCTCGTTTTTTCCGGTCAGCGTTTTTATTCCTTTCAGGGTTAGGGGGTGGTGGGCAACAATGAGGTTGCAGTTTTTGGAAATGGCTTCCTCCAGTACTTTTTCTGTAACGTCCAGGGTTATGAGCGCTCCGGAAATTTCCATTTCGGGATGACCTGTTTGAAGCCCTGAATTGTCATAGTCTTCCTGAAATGCCAGCGGAGCGAATGCCTCCAGTTCTTTAATTATAGCAATAAGTTGTGTCATAAAAAATTAAGGAAATCCGGCGTTTTGAAGCAACGGAAAACAAAAGGACCGGAATGTTTTAGTGTGTTTGGAAACAATGCGGGTTGGTTAACAATGGCTGCAGGAAAACCAGATGCTTTTCATTTTTTTTGAAAAGTAATTCGCAAAAGACATGGCTTTCGTTCCGAAAAGTTGAAATCAGAGAGCTTCAGTTATAAGAAGTTCTGCTTCAATAACGAAATAAACAATTCCCCTATGCTTGGGTCGGCAGTATTTGTCCTATTCCTGCAAATACTAAATATTGTCCTTAATGTCAACCAACAGTGTTCTGATATCTTGTAATTTCTTAACCACTTCAAAGTTGTTTTCTGTGCTCTCCTTGTTTTCTTTCAGCTTTTTTTGAGCCCCTTTAAGGGTCATTCCCCGCTCTTTGACCAGGTGAAAAATTAAATGAAAATTATCAATATCTTTTTTGGTAAATAACCGATTCCCCTTTTTGTTCTTATGGGGCTTGATGATGTCAAATTCTTTCTCCCAGAATCGGATGAGTGATGTATTGACATCAAAAATAGTGGCAACTTCCCCAATGGAGTAGTAAAGCTTTTCAATTTTTGGCTCTTTGTAGGGCATCGCTTAATCGTAAATGACTGTTTCAAAAACGAGAATAACGCAGTTTATAGCGTTTTCTTGCAAAGACTAAATAAGAATTGCTGCCGGAATATAGTTCGGGCAGCAATTACAATTTTAATTCTTTTTTTTGGAGGCTGCAAATATAATTTGTTGCTTATTAAATGGATCCGTTGGATGAATTAACTTGTTAGTCAAATGTTTGGTTGCTGTTACTTGAGATATGAATCATTTTTTCATATTGCTCCGGTGTCAGATCCTGAAAGTAGTAGTGGGCCGGATTTACTGGTCGTCCCTTAACCCTTACTTCGTAGTGGAGGTGAGGTGCGGTGGATTTTCCTGTGTTCCCCACCATTCCGATGACGTCTCCCCGTTTAACCTTTTGTCCTTTTTTAACGTTGAAGTCATCCATGTGGGCATAAACAGTAGAGTAACCAAAACCATGATCAATTTCCAAATGGTTACCATAGCCGCCATGCGAACGAATAACCCTTTTTACAACACCGTCACCAGTTGAGTAGATTTCTGTCCCTGTGGGAGCAGAGAAGTCCATGCCTTCATGAAAACGCTTAACTTTGTATATGGGGTCTATTCGCCATCCGTAACCTGATGCTGTGCGACGAAGATCTTTGTTTGAAATGGGTTGAATGGCAGGGGTGCAACGTAACATTTCTTCCTTGCGAAGAGTGAGGTCAATGACTTCATCAAATGATTTGCTTTGTACATAGAGTTGCTTCATGATGACATCAAGCTTCTCGGAGGTATTGACGACCAAATCGGCATTTTCGAGGTTTTCCAGATGCTTGTAGCGGTTAACACCACCAAAACCGGCTCGTCTGATTGAATTGGGAATGGAGTCAGCCTGATAAATGACCCGGTAAATATTTTCGTCGCGTTGTTGAATATCGTCCAGTACAATTTGAATTTGTTGAAGCTTTTTGTCCATTATTTCATACTGGGCCTGTAATCTTGAATTTTCACGATTCAGCTTTTTCTCTTGCGGGCTGTCAAATAAATACGAATAACCTAAAAAATAAAACACCCCCAAAACAGCAGAGAACATGGAGTAGGTAAATACGCGACGAAGCATGTATCGTGTTCCTGTTGCAATCGGTTCGTAATTTAACGTTTCCGGATTGTATTTATACTTTTGTTTTGACATAGGGTGTAATTTTGTTGCCCAAAAATAGAAAAAAAAGTTTTCAACACCTATTTATTAGAGGATTAATCTAATTTTGTGCCCGGTGATGTTTTTTCATCTTTACAGTCAAATTATCACTGTTTAAATAAATTGTCCTTCTGGAACTTTTTATTATGTTACAATACAGATAGTTATGACTGTTTAAATGACTTAAAGCCCAAGTGTTTGGACGGGTAGTTTACGGGAAAAACAAAAAAAAGTTTAATTTTTTTGGTAGAAAGTTTACAATTAGAAGTTAAAACTAATTAAAGGTGACTATTATAAGACTATTATAAATAGAGTTAGGTAGTTTTTAATGACTTGTAAATGTGTTGGATAGCGGGATGGCATATGTTTTTTTAAGGATACTAGAAGGGAATAAAACAATTTTAACACATCACTTTATCTTGACACAATTTTTTACCAGCTAATTATCAATTTATATTATATGAGAGCATCTGAGGTACGACAGAAATTTTTTGACTTTTTCAAATCTAAAGAGCACGTTATTGTGTCTTCTGCACCTATGGTTGTGAAAAACGACCCTACACTTATGTTTACCAATGCAGGGATGAACCAATTTAAGGATATCTTTTTAGGTAATCGTGAGCCGGTTAGTTCAAGGGTTGCGGATGCCCAAAAGTGCCTGAGGGTTTCGGGTAAACACAACGACCTGGAAGAAGTTGGCCACGACACCTATCACCATACTATGTTTGAGATGTTGGGCAACTGGTCCTTTGGTGATTATTTTAAAAAAGAGGCTATTGACTGGGCATGGGAGTTTCTGACTTCCGAACTTAAAATTGATAAAGGCCGTCTTTATGCCACCGTTTTTGAAGGTGATAGTAGTGATGGTGTGGAGCGCGACAATGAAGCGGCTCAGTGTTGGAAACAATTCCTGCCCGAAGATCGCATTATCAACGGAAATAAGAAAGATAACTTTTGGGAGATGGGAGAATCCGGTCCTTGTGGTCCTTGCTCAGAAATTCATATTGATCTTCGAAGCGAGGAGGAGAGGACCCAAAAAGGAGGACATGAACTGGTCAATCAGGATCATCCCGAAGTGATAGAAATATGGAATCTTGTTTTTATTCAATACAACCGGAATGCTTCCGGTGAACTTAATCCTCTCCCTCAGAAACATGTGGATACGGGGATGGGATTTGAACGACTTTGTCGTGTGCTTCAGCATAAAAGTTCTAATTATGACACAGATATTTTCCTTCCGCTGATTCAGCAAATTTCCGCGCTTACCAATGTGAAATACGGGGCCTCGGTTGATGGTGATGTCTCCATGCGTGTTATTGCCGATCATATTCGTACCATTGCTTTTTCTATTGCTGATGGTCAGCTGCCTTCCAATAACAAAGCGGGCTATGTCATCCGCCGAATTTTGAGACGTGCTGTCCGGTATGCTTATACTTTTTTGAATGTTCGTCAACCCTTTCTGAGTGGTGTTTTGCCCGTCTTGATTGATGTCATGGGAGATGCCTATCCGGAGTTGAAATCTCAAAGAGAGTTGATTGATAAGGTGATTCATGAAGAGGAAGAGTCATTTCTGAAAACCCTCTCTACCGGAATTACATTGCTGGATAAGATCATTGATGAAACCATTAGCCGGGATTATAAGGTGGTGGATGGAAAAGTTGCATTTGAACTTTACGATACATTTGGTTTTCCGCTTGATCTTACCGAACTTATCCTTTCGGAAAAAGGACTTGTTGTGAATCGCCGGGAGTTTGAAAAGGAGATGGAAGCCCAGAAATCCCGTGCGCGAAATGCAGCAACGGTAGAGACAGGCGACTGGATTGTATTGCGTGATGATAAAGAGGAGGAGTTTGTAGGCTATGATTTTCAGGAAACGGATGTCTATATTACCCGTTACCGAAAAGTGAAGGTTAAAAACAAAGAACAGTTTCAACTTGTTTTCAATATTACACCATTTTATGCTGAAAGTGGAGGACAGGTAGGTGACTCCGGATTTATTAATGGAAGTGATGAAAAGATTGAAATTATTGATACAAAAAAAGAGAATGACCTGATTATACATATTGCAGGGTCACTTCCCAAAAAAATAGAGGAGAAGTTCAAAGCGGTGGTGAATGTGGATAAACGCCGCCGAACGGCCAGTAATCACACTGCTACTCACTTGTTGCACAAGGCGCTGAGAACAGTTCTGGGTGGCCATGTGGAACAAAAGGGTTCCCTGGTTCATCCTGATTATCTGAGGTTTGATTTTGCCCATTTCCAGAAAGTTTCTCCTGAAGAAATCCGAACCGTTGAGAAGATGGTAAATGCTGAAATCCGGAACAATATCCAGGTGGAGGAGCACCGGGAGGTTCCGATTGAAAAGGCCCGGGAAATGGGAGCCATGGCCCTGTTTGGCGAGAAGTATGGGGATGTGGTGCGTACCATCGGGTTTGGTGATTCAGTTGAGCTTTGCGGCGGAACGCACGTTCATGCCTCCGGAGAAATTGGATTTTTCCGTGTTTTAAGTGAAGGATCTGTTTCTGCCGGTATCAGGCGTATTGAAGCAGTGACCGCAGAGAGGGCAGAGGAAATGGCCTACAACCAGTCGGATGTACTCGAGGAGATCGGCGGCCTAGTGAAGAGTAAAGGACAGTTACGTAAGAGTATTGAGAGTTTAATCAATCAGAACTCCAGACTGTCTAAAGAGCTGGAGGGAATGATGCAAAACTTCCTGAAAATTGAAAAACAAACCATTATTGACGGCGCTCAGGAGTTTAAAGGAGTTCATATTATTATTAAGCAGGTAAAGCCTGAACTGGGCGGTAACCTTAAAGATTTGGCTTTTCAGCTCCGCAATGAGATTGATGGAGAGATGGTTGCTGTTCTTGGTACCGAAGTGAAAGGAAAGCCCCAGTTGGCGGTAATTCTTTCTGACAGACTGGCCAATGACGGTATCCTGAATGCTGTAGACCTGATACGTTATGTTGCCCGGGAAATTCAGGGCGGTGGCGGTGGTCAGCCGTTTTTTGCCTCTGCCGGCGGAAAGAATCCGGCAGGACTTGACAGTGCGCTAACGAAAGCTAAAGCTTTGATTGAAGAGAAATTATCCTGAATAGTTCAGGGTTTATTCAGTTTGAAATCATCCGGCTCTGATTGCCGGGAAACAGCTATAAAGTGATGAGGATCGACAGGACTTTTGATTTATTGGAAAACCTTAGACTCAACCATAAAAAGTCTGACCTTTTAGTAGCCAAGCGGGAAGGAAATTGGGTGAAATTCAGTACGGAAGATTATATCCGGAATGCGCGGAATTTTGCTTTTGGCCTTTTAGCAATGGGCTTTAAAAAAGGAGACAAGATAGCCACTGTTTCGAACAACCGTCCGGAATGGAATTTCGTGGATATGGGGATGGCAATGGTTGGGGTGGTTCATGTGCCTGTTTATCCTACTCTTGGCGACGATGAGTACAAACACATTCTTTCTCATTCGGACTCTAAGATGTTAATCGTTTCGGATTTGCCTACTTACAAGCGGTTACAACTGATTGCAAAAAAAATAGGGAAACTCAAAAAAATCTATACTTTTAATCATTACGAGGATATTCCCAACTGGACAGAGGTGACGCGCGAGGGGTTTAACGCAAAAGTGAAATACCGAGAGCAGTTCGAAAAGATTTCTGCCTCCATTCAGCCGGATGACCTGTTAACAATAATTTATACTTCCGGGACCACGGGCCTGCCCAAAGGGGTTATGCTCTCCCACCGCAATATTTTAAGCAACCTGGAAGGTGTGGAGGCACTTTATCCTTTGAATGAGACAGATCGTATTCTCAGCTTTCTGCCTCTTTGTCATGTTTACGAACGCATGGCAAACTATCTTTTTCAGAAAAAAGCCTGCAGCATATATTACGCCGAAAACCTTGGAGCTATTGCTCAGAATATGGCCGAAATTAAAGCCTCTGCATTTGCAACGGTGCCGCGGGTTATTGAGCGTATTTACGATAGAATTGTTTCAAAAGGAGAAGAGTTAAGAGGTTTTAAAAGAATGATTTTTTTCCAGTCGCTTAAGCTCGGTGAACATTACCGGGTTGATGGGAAGCATCATTTCTGGTATGGTTTAAGGTTGTGGGTAGCCCGAAAGCTGGTGTTTTCCAAATGGCAAAAGATTTTTGGAGGCCATCTGAAGTTTGTGATATCAGGTGGCGCAGCTCTTCAGCCCCGATTGAGCCGTTTGTTCTTTGCTGCCGGCATTCCCCTGATGGAAGGATACGGAATGACTGAAACTTCTCCGGTAATTGCCGCGAATCATTTGAGTGAACCCAATTCCTTATTGATAGGTACCGTGGGGCCTACACTAAGTAATATTGAAGTGAGAATTGATGAGGATGGCGAAATTCTGGTCAAAGGACCCAGTGTAATGAAAGGCTATTACAAGGATACCAAAAATACCGACGAAGTACTTGAAAAAGATGGATGGCTTCATACAGGGGACATCGGAACTTTTGAGAAAGGTCGTTTCCTGAAAATAACCGACAGGAAAAAGGAGATGTTTAAAACTTCCAGCGGTAAATATATTGCACCCCAGTCAATCGAAAACTTACTGAAAGAATCTTTTTTTATTGAGCAGGTGATGGTTGTGGGAGAAAATGAAAAATTTGCCAGTGCCCTTGTCTCTCCCAATTTTGAGTACCTTCATGTATGGGCAAATGGTCACCGGATCCATTTTCGCGATAATCAGGAGCTGGTGGCACATCCAAAAGTGCAGAAACTGTTTCAAAAAGAGGTGACTCAATTCAATAAGTCGTTGGGCAAAACGGAACAAATCAAAAGATTCCGCCTGGTTTGTGAGCCCTGGGGACCTGGTACTGGCGAACTGTCACCTACCCTGAAATTGCGACGCAGGGTGATATACAATAAGTATGCTCAGCTTTTGAGAGATATTTACAGTTATGCGCCCGATGAAGAAAACCGGGGGTCAATAAAATTTAATGACATATAGCGGGAGATAAACATTGAGTTTGGCAATAAAGATGTTTTTTAGAACAATACTTCGTTAAACTTTTTTAAATGCCTGTTAGTGAGTAATTTACACAACGCGCAATGTCTGTTGCAACTCTCTGATAATAAAAACTTTGCGCCATTGCGTCTTTGCGTTCAGACTTTTTTTAACGAACTATTTTAGACGTGACTCAACATTAAAACCATGAAATTATGAACCAATCATTGGAAACCATTGCCACTTTCAGTTTTGCACCTGAGATGGGACTGGTCAGAAGCAAACTTGAGTCTGAGGGGATCGAATGTTTTGTAAAAGACGAACTGGTTTCTCAGACCTATATTCACAATGCAGTTGGGGGGATGAAACTTCAGGTAAAAGCCGACGATGCCGAACGTGCAAGAAAAATCATCGAAGAGATGAAAGTTTTTGCCCAACCTGTTGCCCAACCTTCACGGATGGGTGCTTTTGACCGGGCAACCAGGCGTATGCCACTATTGAAAGGAACCGGGCTTGCTACACGTTTTTTAGCATTGCTTGTCTTGATTGCTGTGCTGTTAACAGTAGTTTATATGATTTTAGTACTGTAGTTGTAATACTATGCTATGGCTTTTAATCGTGCGATAAAAAAATATCATTCAGTGTGTTTTTTATAAATTGTTAAGTCTCTGCAAAACATAACTTTACCTCCAATGGATTGCTTATGCCCGTAAAAAATGTCTTCTCTTTAAGAAATCAAAGTTTTTATAAGCGTTGGCAACGAAAATTATGGGGCCACCCGGATCTGTTGATGGCAGCTAAAGCTACGATGGTGATGGCTGCTGTAGCTATTCCGCTTGAAATTGCCGGTCTTTCTTTCTTCGCAGTTACTTTGGCTTTGGGTGTTTTGGCGGGTGCATTATCCGAAACAGATGACCATCCGAGAGGTCGTGTTAAGTCGCTGGCATTAAAGGTGCTGAGTTTTGGTGTTTCCAGTTTGTCGGTTGAACTGTTGCGTCCGTGGCCGGTTTTATTGGGTCTGGGGCTTGGATTTTCAACTATTGTTTTCATCCTGGCGGGTGGAACCGGAGAGCGATACCGGGGGGTGACATTCGGGGCCATTCTAATAGGTATTTATGCCATGATAGGGGCTGAAATTAGTCCTGCCTGGTATTGGCAGCCCATCCTTTTGCCAGGCGGTGCTTTAATTTATGGTATTATTTCATTGGGGCTGCTTTATTACCGCCCCTATCGATTGCTTGATGAACAGCTGGCCCGTGGGTTTTTGGCCCTCTCCGGATATATGGAAGAGAAGTCTTCTCTTTTTCCCAGCGATAAAATACAACAAAAGCAAATAAGGGGACGTCTCGCTCTTCTAAATGTTGAGATGGTGAATACCCTGGAACGTATAAAAGAAGTGTTGAACAGTTACCGCGATGCCAATGAAACTGATCAAAGACTGGCATTAAGGTTTCATTATTTTATGATTCTTCAGGGGTTGCACGAGCGAGCCGCCAGTACCCACGAACGATATGACCTGTTGAGCAATGAAAGTACCAACAGAGAGGTGGTGGAAATTTCCGGACATACACTTCATGAATTGTCACATGCTGCTAAGAAATTTTCCGATAGTTTACTTTTGGGAACTTCATTTTCTCCGCCGGCTTCGTTGAAGTGGGTGGTTGAAGCACTTTCCGCCAGGTTGGAGCAGTTAGGTCTTGAGAATACACATCCTGTGCGACTTTTGGTTGGCAATCTTACCAGAGCCAGTATCTCTTTTGAGCGACTGACCGAAAAGCCGGAGAACTCAGTTTTACCCCGACTTTCAAGAGACAATAGGTCTCTGTTGCAGAGATTTAAGTCGCAACTCTCCTTTCAACACCCGCGAATGCGTTATGCTATTCGGTTGGCACTGTGTTTTTGGGTAGGGTTTTTTATCAGTGAATTCTTTAATATTGATAAGGGCGAGTGGATTGTATTGACCATCCTGTTTGTTCTTCAGCCAAGTTATAGTGCAACACGAAGACGTCTGTTTCAGCGGGTCTTAGGTACCATTACAGGGATTGTTGCAGGTGTGCTCATTGTGAAGTTTCTTACCTTGCCCGGTCAGGTGTTTCTGATGTTGGCTTCAGCATTTCTCTTTTTTGCCTGGCTCAAAAGGCAATATTCCGTTTCAGTGATTTTTATTACCATTTTTGTGTTGTGCGCGTTTAACCTCATTTCCAGCAGGGGGGTGCTTGTCATGCTTCCAAGGCTAATCGATACGCTTATCGGAGCTTTTCTGGCTCTGGGAACTGTTCGTTTTTTGTGGCCTCAATGGCAATACAAAAGACTTCCAGGGCTACTCTCTGCAGGTATCCAAAAAAATATTTCTTATTTGAGTGCAATTCTGTCAGAATATGAGTCAGGAACTTCTGATGATAATCTGGAGTATCGGATTGCCCGCCGGGAGGCTCATCAGGCAGATAATGCCGTGGCTCTTGCCTGGCAGGATATGCAGGCTGAGCCCCGAAAGTACAGTAAATTTCGTCAGAAAGCTTTTAAACTGACACACCTCAATCATGCATTGCTTTCTTTTATTTCGGCATTCGGGGCTCACCGGGAGTTGGAAAAACCGGCCAGTTCTATGCTCTTATCCATTGGGAAAGAGGTTCTTCATGTTTTTGATGACGAATCGTCCATGCAGGACAGGGTTGATAAAATTACCACGATAGTCCATGAAGTTCAGAAAATCTTGCAGGAAGAGCTTCAACCGCTGGATAGACAGCAGTTTATTTTGTTGTATAACATTGCGGATATCGAAAGACAGTTGCTTGTGGAAAGAAACAAGCCGGAGGGAGAACTGTGATTTGTCATGGCATTTTTTGTTGAGAGTACGTAATTTGACATTCAACAACCCGTTTGAATTGTTTTTATTATGATCGG
>NZ_JADQBH010000293.1 GCF_016278715.1 Marinilabilia sp.
CGAAGCCTGGCAAAAGAAAAGCAATCCTGAACATATCAATAAAGCCATCGAGGGGGCCTTCAATAGTGGCTTAAATGCCCTGGCCGGTGATTATATTTCCCTCAAGGAACAGCGCGAAAAAGACTACCAGACCGCCAAAGCCATAGTAAAGAACTTCTATACTCTGGGCATCATCAACGATGTTTATCAAAAAATACTGGACGTTTCCCGTGAGCAAAATGTATTTCTTCTGTCAGGCACCAATCATCTGCTGACCAGAATTATTCGTGAGGATGAAGCCCCTTTTATTTATGAGCGAACCGGAACCAGATATCATCACTATATGATTGATGAGTTTCAGGACACCTCTGCCATGCAATATGCCAATTTTCGACCACTCATTAACAACAGTCTGGCTCAGAATCATTTTGCCATGCTGGTGGGCGATGTAAAACAGTCTATTTACCGGTGGCGAAACTCCGACTGGACGCTGCTGGCCGGGCAGGTGGAAAAAGAATTTGACACATTTGGAACCATTGTCAATACGCTTGACACTAATTTTCGTAGCAGTGCCAATGTAATTGCCTTCAACAACAGTTTCTTTCAACATTCCGCACGAGCCTTACAAGCGCAACTCCTACAAAAATCGGACGGAAATGCCGGTTCATCAAATGGCATTGACACAAAAATAATTGATGCCTACCATGATGTTGCACAGTTGGTTGCCCCTAAAAATCAGGAGAATCCTGGCCATGTAGCATTCAGGTTCTTTGAAGCCCCCAATAAGGAAGATTTCCGGGAACAAGCCATTGAAGCCTCTGTTGAGCAGGTAGTTAATTTGCTGGACAATGGCTTCGCCCCTGCGGATATTTGTGTTTTGGTGCGTAAAAAAGTCGAAGGCATAGCCATTACCAACGCTCTTTTGTCGGGTGAATATCATCGTGAGAAAAAACCGCTGCCGGTCATCAGTAACGAGACCTTGCGGCTAAATAGTTCACCTGCAGTACTATTCATCATTAATCACCTTAAGTTCATTCTTGCACCCGACGATAAGGTTTTAGAAGCCTTTATCCGATTGCATTGGGAACGGCATTTAAGAGAATTGGATCTAAAGAATTTTGATGCATCTGATGTTTTTCACAACCCTCAAAAAGCAGCCACCTGGCAGCAGCATCTGGAATTTATAGAAAACAAGCAGCAACTTCCGCTTTACGACCTGGCTGATGAGCTGACCCGATTAATTCCAGAAGAAATAAGGTCAGAGCAGGGCATTTACATTCAGGCTCTTCTCAACAACATCAATAGTTTCTCGTCGCAGGAAGCGGCCAACCTAAATCTTTTCATCGACGAATGGGAAAAAACAATCCAGTTTGAAAGTATAGCGGGCCCGGAAAATCAGGAAGCCATACAGGTAATGACTGTTCACAAATCCAAAGGACTGGAATTTAAGGCCGTGGTTTTACCATTCTGCAACTGGGAACTGAATGACGAAAGGCTTCAAAACTTACTTTGGTGTAAACCACAGACAGCCCCTTTCAATGAATTGGACCTGGTTCCGGTAAATTATGAGAAATCTTTGGTCAATTCTCACTTTTCCGGAGAATACCTGGAAGAGCTGATGCACCAGTATATTGATAACCTGAATCTCCTCTATGTTGCATTTACCCGGGCCGAACTCTCTTTAACAGCCTTTTGCCAGAAAAAGAAAACTCTCCCCAAAGAACTGGGAACAGTATCGGATCTGTTGTGGTTTCATTTTGAGGCCAGAGAATCGGATCACAACGAACTGCCCGGCAATTGGGACGCCGTTAAACAAGAATATCAACTTGGAGAGATATTCAAAGAACCTGAGAAAAAAGGTGAAGACAAACAATTATCAGAATCTCGTCCGCTCATTACCTGTCAACTTCCGACCATGCAAACCTTTCCCTTTCGTGAGCGCATTGCCATTCATCTGGAGAGTGATGAGTATTTTGATGATGAAAAAGAAGAGAGCGGAATCACCTATGGAAAAGTAATGCACCATCTTTTTGAGATGATGGAAACTCGTGAAGACCTGGACGATGCCCTAAAAACGCTGTGGTTTGAAGGAAAGATTGATGAACAGGAACAGGCTGTCATCAAAATAAAAATGGAAGAATGGCTTAATCACCCAGATGTTAAGGCTTGGTTTGATGGCAGTTATACAATATTACCTGAAGTAGCCATATTACACCAAAATATTCGACGTCCGGATCGGGTAATGCTGTCTGATGCAGAGACCATCGTGGTGGATTACAAATTTGGAAAGGCCGTAACTTCCAAACACCAGATGCAGGTTAAAGGTTATATGAATAAAATAAAAGAGATGGGGCATAGCAATATAAGAGGCTATATCTGGTATGTGTCACAAAAAGAAGTGGTGAGGGTGGACAATGAAGCAGTTCAGGGAAGCTTGTTTTAAACAAAAAACGGCGGTTTCAAACCGCCGTTCCTATTAATTACTTCTTCAGTATCAAAACCATTTCTTTAACTGTTCCTTAACCTCGTCCACCTTTTCTTTTACTTTAGGGTCATCAAGAGCTTTCTCCACCGCTTTTTTAGCTTCCTCTTCCAGTTCTTTCTTCGCTTGTTCCTTGAACTCTTCGTCCAGTTTAAAGCTCAGTTTGGGCTCTTTGACGGTTCCCCGAACCAGTACATTAACCATCACATCGGAAACCCCTGAGGAGGGTAAGGAGGCACCCAATAAACCGGCAACATTGCCCAGTTCCTGTTTGGAAACCGGCATCTTAATCACATAGTCCATCGACTGGTCAAGACTTTGCTTACCGGAAATGGTCAGTTGTCTGTCAAAAACATTGGCTTTAAAAGGCTCCACAATCACATCCCCATTTTCCATTTTAAAACTAATGTTAAGGTCTTCAGCCCGTGCTTTTTTATACTTGTCGTTGTTTAGCATAGAAGCCATAGCTGTTTGAACTTTAGCCCCGGATATTTCAACACCTTGCGACGACAACAGCCCTCCCCCTACAACAGAACTCAATATAGGGGACATATCGGGCCCCATCAGACTGTTGATTTTCAGCTTGGTGGAAACAGTCCCTACTGCCCGCTTTGCAATAGGCATCATACTGTCTACCATGCTGAATGAGTTGGCAGCCTTGTGAACATCAATAGAATTTAAGGCCATGTCGAAATTCACAAAAGGCTTAAGTGTATCGGCAGTGTTGTATTCGCCCGAGACCACCATGCTACCGTCCAGCATATTGCTCTTCAGACCATCGAGGATAACGCGTCCGTTTACAATGGTGATTTTACCGGCCATATTGGTCATTTCCAACTTGTCATATAGCAATTTATCCACAGTACTATTAAAGACAAAACTAAGGTTTTTGGGCACCAGCACCAGTTCCATTGCAGTAGTATCTTCTTCCACAGCTGTAGTATCTTCACCTGCCAGCTGCATCAGTTCATTGGCGTCAATCAATCTGGACTGATGACTGAGATTACCACTTAAGGTACCGTCCTTCAATACATAAGACAGATAGTTCTCAACCTTTCCCTGAAGATTAAAATCACTTTTCCCAAAAGAACTTTTAAAAGTTTTTAATTCCATAAAGCGGGGAGTAATCTGCATATCGGCATTGCTGATAAGAAAACCTGCCGGCAGGTCGGGTGTGCTAAAGAAGAAGTCCTTCAAGCCTATTTTTCCGTTGGCTTCAATCTCCTCAAAAAGCTCCTTCTCCACCATTTCATAGTCCCCGTTTATCTGCATATCAGCAGAAATAATACCACGAAGTTCCATACTGTCCATGGGCACTGCCTGCGACAGAGATGCCAAATCGATTACTCCTTTCATGCTTCCTTTGTAGGTTGCATTGGAAATGGGTGTCCCTATCCACATAGATGCATCAAAGGGATTGTCGCCCAATCTAAAATGAAGCCTATTGATGTCAGTTACAGTGAGATCCATCGCTCCTCCCGGATTATCAACCTTAAGATCAATCTGAATATCCTCGATAGATTTGGGCAAATCGGGATATTGAATGAGACCATCCTTGACATTCAATACCATATTAAAGGCCGGGAGATTCTCGGCATCCACATAAGTTCCTTTGGCAGTGGCCTCCAGCTTCAATGATCCCTCGGTAGTTAAATCCTCAAAATCCTGGAGATAAGTTGCGGGAACCATCGAAAGCAATGTCTTAAAGCTGGTTTCACGAGCAGCCAGTTTCACATCCAGGTCATAACCTTCTTCAAGCAAACCCACTGTTCCCTCGAAGCCGAGTCCAAGTTCATTAAGCAATAACTCGTTATCCTTAAATGTGAATACCATATTTTCTAAATCCGCTTCAATGATGGCATCCAGTGACACAAAAGCTTCTTTCACATATTGGGTACCCTCCATTTCAAGATTCAGTTTCTGAATAGAGGTTTGGATATCCAGATTGGTTTCCTTTTGTGATAAATCCCCTTCCATAGTAAAATCCAGGTCGTCGATAGTAGTGGAAAATGCCATTGTCTGGTCTGAGAAACCCAGCCGTGCATCCCTGATTTCGAGTAATTCGAGCTGAACAGCAAAATCGGATGCTGCAGAAGCGGTATCTTCCACCACCTCTTCAGTTTCCGAAGCAAGAACAATGTCCCAGTTGGCAATGGAATCCTGATTAACCTTCAACCAAAGCTGTGGTTTATCTAAAAAGACAGAATTAATATTAATGCCATCACCACCTATAGCACTCCACAAATCAATGCTGGCCGTAAATGCTCCAACATGAAGTAAAGTATCTCCTTCGAACGGCTCTTTGTTGATAATGGTAAGTCCGTCGAGCCCCATAGAGAGGTTGGGGAAATGACGAAACATAGACAGACTGAACTTGTCGAACGACACAGTAGCAGTTACGTTTTCATTAATTACCTCAGTTACTTTCCGTTCGATTTTACCTTTAAACAATGAAGGTAACACCAGCAAAAGCAACAAAATAAGGGCAAAAACCCCCAATAAAATTTGCAAAAATCGCTTCATGAGTATTTAATTAAAGTTTTAATGTTGAGCACAGACTTAATGTTGACGAAATGAATTCAGGTTCAAAAAACGCCTGAGCTTTGAGCCTGATAAGAAAAACTCTTTTCCGTGCAGACTCATTTGTAAATTTAGTAAAAGGCAAGGAAAAAAGCCGGATGAAATGAAAAAAGATTTCTGAATGGTATAAGTATATAAGACAAGCTCAATCGGCTCCTTCTTCCATAAAAACCATACGCCCAATATTCGTTGCGTGACTATTGACCATTCTCAACAAATTCAGCAGTTCTATATGTACCTTGCTCGACTCTACCGACTGACTGCTGGGTGCCAACAGGCGCTTATAGTGTTGCATCTCCATTTCGTAAGCCATGAGTGCATATTTTCGGTATTTTCGCTTCATTTTCATTGCTTTTTCAGGCTCCCAGTCTTCAAGTAATTGTAATGCCCGTGCCAATTGTTTAACACAACGCTGCTGATAATCATGCAATTCTCCGGCTCCTTCCCGGGAAAACCGAATGTTGGCATTGAGCCATTTATCTCCCTGACGAGCCATATTAACTGAGACAATATCGGCAATTTGTTCCAACTCATTGACTACATGTAGAAATCTATAGATATCATCAGACCATTGTTCCACTGACATTTTTTCATTCATGGACACCAGAAACCGATTAATTTCCTCTCTGTAATTGTCCACTTTTTTTTCATTGGCTCTAAGGTCATCCAAAACTTTTGACTCCCTATCAAAGAAAGGCACCAGTGACTGTTCAACCATTTTAAGAACCAGGCGTCCCATATCACTCACCTCTTTCTTTAAAAAGGGAAGCATCATCTCCCCCGAACCAATTAACTCAGGTTTTAGATAATTCAAATGAAATTTATTCTTTTTGCTTTCCGGCACCATTTTCATTACAATAAATCCAATGATTCCGGTAAACGGCAAAAAAACCAATGTCATAAAAACATTAAAAATGGTATGTGCATTGGCCAAAAACCGGCCTTCTGAAGCGTTTTCTCCTGAAATGGACCAGGTGAGGTGTTCCCAAAAGCCCAGCAACCAAACCATAATAAGAACCCCGGCAACTCTGAAGAGGGTGTTGGCCACCGCCAGTCTTTTACCACCAATGGAAGAGTTCACGGAGGCCAGCAAAGCAGTAACAGTAGTGCCGATATTAGTTCCTAAGATAAGGGGCAATGAATCTGCCACCGACAATAAACCAGTGGCGGTAAGGGTCATCACAATCCCGATGAATGCGGCACTGCTCTGGATAAGTGCCGTAAAAACAGTTCCCGCAAAAATTCCCCATATTGGGTTTTCAAGATAGACCAGCCACCGGGTAAAACGTTCCACACTGCCCAGGGGCTCCATTCCCGACGACATTAGATCCATCCCGTAGAATAAAATCCCGAGAGCCATTACTATTTGTCCGCTGTAGGACCAGCGGCGTTTTCCAAAAGCTTTAAACAAAAAGCCAAGACCAACAAATCCAAGGGAATAGGCACCCAGCTTAAAAGCAATTAGTTGCGCTGTGATGGTGGTACCAATACCTGTGCCCAGCATTACGGACAGGGTTTGTCCCAGGCTCAGTAACGCGGCATCCACGAAACCCACCATGACTACCGAAGCAGCCGAACTGCTTTGAAACAAAACCGTCAGAAGAATTCCGAACAACACACCTCCCCCTTTGGTGGCGGTAAACTTTTCCAGAACATGACGCATCTGCCTTCCAGCCAGGCTTTTCATACCGTTACTCAGCTGGTCCATCCCCAACAGGAAAAAACCCAGTCCGCCAAGAAGTTGTATAAATATCAGGAAATAATTCATGGAATCTTTTGTGCTTTAAAATGCAAAGATAAAAACATCAGAATTTTACCGTCATTCGACCTCAATCTCAGTTATCCTTACTTTTATCAGGCCTTCTTTCATTTCCGACAACTCTGTGAAGGCTGCCCTGGAGAGATCTAAAATGCGGTCTTCGACAAATGGACCGCGATCGTTCACCTTAACAATAACTGTTTTCTTATTGGTAAGATTCTCAACTTTTAACCAGGTGCCAAGCGGCAGAGTCCGGTGCGCAGCTGTTAACCCATCGTGCCTGTATATTTCTCCGCTGGCTGTGCGATTTCCGTCAAGCGACCAGGCATAATAAGAAGCAGTACCCACCTCACTGAAAGCTGTATCTTCGCTTTTGTTTAAAGAGATTACCAAAGCAAAAACAACCAGTACTATCAATAAGAATACTTTAACTGAGAACCGCATAGGCACGGTTTTTTTATTGTAAATGGTCTCCGATCACTTTTTCCAGATAAGCAGTAATTTCATCGGGTGAAAACTCGCCCGGTTCAATAGGTTTCAGTATCTGATACGTAATTTCCTGACCAAATTGCAAGGGAAAGTTGCCTTTTTTCAGTAACCTGCTGTGCCCGCTTATCACAAATGGCACCACCACCGCTGATGGAGCTCCTCTCATCAAAGTCTGGATGCCGGCAGACATAAAAGGTCGTAGTTTTCCAGTTTTACTTCTGGTTCCCTCAGGAAAGATACAGGCGGCATAATTATTTTTTTCAATCAATCGTCCCAGTTTCAGAATCTCCTTGACCGCCTGGGAACCGTTTTTCCGGTCTATAATTGCCGACTGTCCATGTTTTAAATTATAAGAAATACTGAACATATTTTTAGACAACTCTATTTTGGAAATGAATTTAGGATAAAATTTTCGAAATCCCCATCCGATAGCCGGAATATCGTACATACTCTGATGGTTGGCAACTACAATCACGGGCCGGTCTTTTGGCACATTCTCCAACCCGATGTAGCGAACACGTGCTCCTAAGATATGCAATCCTTTCAACAGTAATATGTTAAGCACATCAACCGAGCGGCGGCGTGCATGTTCTCCAAAAAACTTAAGTGCAATTACCTGAACGGGATAAAACATCACTATTTGGAACATCATATAAAGATGAAAAACCGGAGTAAGGATAAATCCTAAAAACTTTTTCATAAATAAAAACGTGTTGCAATTAAATTGTAATCAACTTCGTTTAGCGCAATACCCGGCCATAAAGGTCGTAATCCTCAGCTTCTGTTATTTGCACCTGATAAAAATGTCCGGGCTTCACCTCTTCCGAAATCGGAATCAATACTTCAGGATCGACCTCAGGAGAATCGAATTCCGAACGTCCAATAAAGAAATCATCCTCTTTGCGGTCGATAATGACCTTCAATATTTTCCCAACTTTTGTTTCATTGATTCCACGGCTGATATCACGCTGGAGGGCCATAATTTCATCAGCTCTGGCCTGCTTTTCCTCCTGCGAAGTATCATCCTGATAATTCTTCCAGGCAAAGGTGTCTTCTTCGTGTGAATAAGGAAACACACCCAATCTTTCGAACCGCATTTCTTTCACAAATTCAAGAAGTTCTTCAAAGTCGGCTTCTGTTTCACCGGGATGTCCGGTAATCATGGTGGTACGTAGATGAATGCCCGGAACTTTTTCGCGCATGGTCTGAACCAGCTGAATGGTATCGGCCCTGGTCACATGGCGTTTCATCAGTTTCAGCATATTATCTGAAATGTGCTGAAGTGCAATATCCATATAAGCACAAACCTTCGGATTGTTGGCCATCACATCAAGTACATCCATGGGAAAAGCAGCCGGATAGGCATAATGCAGCCGAATCCATTCAATCCCTTCAATTTGCGAAAGTTTTTCCACCAATGGTGCCAGCATCTGTTTCTTATACAAATCGAGTCCGTAGTAAGACAAATCCTGTGCAATTACCTGCAACTCTTTCACCCCATGCGAAGCCAGGAAACGGGCCTCTTCCACCAGCTCTTCCATCGGTTTTGATTTATGCTTACCGGTAATAATAGGAATGGCACAGTATGAACAGGAGCGATTGCACCCTTCAGATATTTTAAGATAAGCATAATGGCCTGGAGTTGTCAGAGACCGCTCATTCACCAGGTCGGGCCGGAAAGTGCTTCCCAGATCGGCAATGAGTTCTTTCCAGTTAAATTTTCCATAGAAATGATCCACTTCAGGCAATTCCTTGCCCAGCAGGTCAAAATAACGCTCCGAAAGGCACCCCATTACATAGAGTTTATTGATGCGGCCGTCCTTCTTTGCTTCAACAAAATCAAGTATGGTATCAATGCTCTCCTCTTTGGCATCCCCAATAAATCCGCAGGTATTAATTACCACAATCTCCCCACTGGGGTTTGGTGAGTCATGCTCTACAGTGAATCCTCCACCCTCGAATTGTCTGATTAGAAACTCAGAATCCACCAGGTTCTTTGAACAGCCCAATGTAATTACGTCCACTCGCCTCTTGCCTTGCTTTGTCATTTATTTATGGTTTGTTGTTAAATATGGGGAAATAGGCGCTTAGCGCTGTAAACTATCTAACATGTTATTTATGTCGATTGGTGTTTTGAAAATTTCTATGCCTTCCTTCGGGCTGAAAGCCCAGTTTACATCAGCTTGGGGCAAAGCGACACGGCGCCCCCGGGTTATTGATGTTCAAAAATGGATGCGCCCTGTAAGGGCAGGTTAATATATTTGTATTTTGAAATTTTATCCTTTTTTTTTTTTTAATTGCCCTTAAAGGGCGCCTGTTATTAACTGATTTTAATTCCCGGGTTTTTGCCTCCGGACTGAATTAATTTGCCCTTTCAGAGCGTTAAAAAATATATGTGTGCATAGCTCCAAATCTCCGTAGGGGCTTTTTTAGGCTTTACCTGAAAAAACGAAGAGGTTGGATGCTGGATATTAGTAGTCTGAAGCAAAAATTGTACTCTAACAGCTACGAGCAAAAAAGCCAACTTACCCAAACAAAGAATCAACAAACTCCTTACGGTTAAATACCTGCAGGTCGTCAATTCCTTCTCCGATACCAATGTATTTCACAGGAACTTTCAGCTGGTCTGAAACCCCGATAACCACTCCCCCCTTGGCAGTTCCATCCAGTTTGGTGATGGCTAGTGAGGTAACCTCAGTAGCTTTTGTAAACTGTTTGGCCTGTTCAAAAGCATTCTGGCCGGTAGAACCGTCGAGTACCAGCATAATCTCGTGAGGAGCATCCGGAATCACTTTTTGCATGACCTTTTTAACCTTAGTCAGCTCATTCATCAGATTAACCTTATTGTGCAATCGGCCGGCAGTATCAATAATGACCACGTCGGCATTTTTGGTTTTTGCTGATGCCAGTGTATCAAAAGCCACCGAAGCCGGGTCGGAGCCCATTTTTTGTTTTACCAGTGGCACATCCACCCGGTTGGCCCATATTTCGAGCTGTTCGATAGCGGCAGCACGAAAAGTATCTGCAGCGCCAAGAACCACCCTTTTACCCGATGCTTTAAATTTATGGGCCAGTTTGCCGATGGTAGTGGTCTTC
>NZ_JADQBH010000035.1 GCF_016278715.1 Marinilabilia sp.
GGTTTAAGGGATGAAATCCCTTTTGTGAAATATTTTGGACACTAATGATGTTTGGTACCAAAATAAATCCTTACAAACGAAGTGGAATAATCTCTTCTTCCTGACCGGACAACAACAAAAAAACAAAGAAATGGAAAAACAAAACCGAGCATTAATTATTATCATTCCGGAACTTATCCGTTTCAACATAAAAGTAATTTTCGGGAATAAGTTTGTTTACTTTCTTGGCGGAAGTTTCATTTTCTTCCTGCTGATAACGGGCATCAGTTTGTTTTCATCGTCCATTCCCGACATTGCTGCTCTCTATTATCAGTTGTTGTTTCCGGCATTGTTGCTCATTTTTTTTCCAACGGTGTATGGAATTCAGAACGATGAAGATGTTCGGATTCTGGAGATTCTTTTCAGTATTCCCAACTATCGATTTAAGGTATGGATGGTAAGGATGCTCATTATTTTACTGATGGTATGGGCCGTTATTCTGATGCTTTCGTTTCTGGATAATTTTATTCTTTTACGTCATAACATTCTGGCATTATCCATCCAGTTGATGGTGCCGGTGACTTTCTTCGGAACGGTGGGCTTTTTCTTCTCAACAATTATTCGCAACGGGCATGGGGCAGCCGTTGTGGTAATTATTCTGGCCATTGTTGCCTGGTTTCTGGAGATACTTTCTAATGAGTTGTCCGTCATGACCTGGAGTGTATTTTTCAATCCTTTTGATATGCCATCCGACACTAGTATGGTGGTCTGGGATTTGGCAGTGGTGCGCAATCGTACTTTTCTGCTGGTTGCTTCAGCAGTTGCAGTTCTCTGGGGCATGCTGAATCTTCAGCAGCGCGAAAAGTTTATGCGGTAGGAAACTTCCTGATTAAAGAAACTTCGAAATAACAGAGATTAAATGATTAGGATTGATGGGTTTGGAGATATAATCCTCAAAACCATGTTTTCGGATTTTTATTTCATCCTCAATTCTGGCATAGGCTGTTTGGGCAATAATTATTTGGTTGGGAACAAGGTCTTTTATTCTCTCAAAAGTCTCAAATCCGTCCATTTTTGGCATTTTAATATCCAGTAAGGCCACATCAAAGTGATTTCCTTTTCTGAAATATTCGAGAGCTTCCATTCCATCACTTGCCCAAACAATATTGATGTTGGTTGGTTTTAATACTTCTTTGAGATAGCGGAAATTGGAGTTCTCATCCTCGATAATTATTAATTTCTTCCCTTTCCAGTCGGTTTTTAAGGCATACAAAGGCATTTGCCCTTTAACCGTTGCATTTTTTGTTATTGTACTTCCTGGAAGAGATAAAGAGAATACAGAACCTTTGCCTACTTCTGATTCGAGTGTAAGACGTGCTTGGAGGAGTTGAGCAAGTCTGTTGGAAATGGCCAGTCCCAATCCAATGCCACGTTTGGCCATATATTGGTCGTTTTCGAGCCGGAAAAATTGGCTGAATATATTTTTTTGTTCGGCCACAGGAATGCCTGGCCCAGTGTCTGAAACAGAAATTATAAGTTCATCATTTACTGCAGTGGCTTTAAGTTCCACCGCTCCCTTATCTGTAAACTTGGTGGCATTGCTAAGTAAATTGAAGACAATTTGTCTGATCCGAAATTCATCCGATAAAATAACAATGTTTTGGTTCTTTAATTCATTTACTTTTCTGAGTTCAATTTCAAGGTTGTTATTCTGTAATAAAAAGGAAGAAAATATGTTGTCCAATAAAATATTCAGTTCAAATTTTTTCCGATGTATTTTCATCTGATCGGCTTCAATCATGGAAAAATCCAGGATGTCTTCCATTAGATAGAGAAGACCGTCAGCATTAATCTGGATAAGTTTTATGAATTCCGATTTTTGCCATTCATCCATCGTTTCATCGCCCAGGAGGGTGGCAAACCCAACAATAGCATTCATGGGAGTGCGGATTTCGTGCGACATATTGGCAAGAAAGTAGGATTTTAGTTTGTCTGATTTTTCAGCCTTTTCTTTAGCCAGTTTGAGGTCCCGGGTTCTTTCTTCAACAAGTTTACCCAGATGTTTTTCATGTTTGACCAATTCATCGTGTTGAATCAGTAATTCTTCCTTCTGGTCTTCCAGAACTTTATTTTTCTCCGTCAGTTCTTCAGATTGTTTTTCAATTACACGGGTTCTTTCTTTTACTTTTTGTTGAAGCCTTGCAGTCTCTATCAATAATTTTTTGTTTCGCCAGCGAATAATCAAAAGTACTGTGAAAATTGCGGCAAGAGCCATCAGGATTATAAATGCCCTGGTTTTGTAAAATGGAGGACTGATAATGATACGAATTTGTGTGGGGACGTGATTCCATAAACCGTCACTGTTGGCTCCCTTTACTTTAAAAGTGTAATCGCCCGGGTCGAGGTTGGTGTAGTTCGCTGTTGCATTCTGGGTGGTTGTCTCATGCCATTCAGTTTCGTAGCCATCAAGCATATAACGGTATTTACCTTTGTGCGAGAAAGTAAAATTAATTGCCTGAAAATCAAAAGCAAGAATTCGCTGGTTGTGTTTCAGGTTAATTCTTTTAACATACTTCACCGGTTTGTCGATGGGTGCGTTATCATTGTGAAAGTCAACTTCTTGATTGTTAATGTAGAATCTTGTTATGTAAACCTCCGGCAATGTTTTGTTTTGAGGAATTCTATTGGGATAAAACGAAATAAAACCTTTTACCCCGCCAAAGAATATTTCTCCATCTTTTGTTTTCAGGTAGCTCTGATTCAGAAAGTGATTTCCGGGGAGCCCATCATCCATTGAATAATTAGAGAATGTCTTGTCTTTGGTGTTGTAATAACTTAGTCCGTTGTGCGTTGAAATCCAAGGATTAAGGAGGGAGTCCAGTACTATGGCAGAAATATAATTATCGGCAAGGCCTTCCCGTGTTGTGAGATTATTAATAATTTTTCCATCTCTTGTACAAAGAAAAAGACCTTCTTTCTGGGTTCCAATCCATAAATATTCCGGATCATTTACGTTGATAAAGGTAACTTCCGGAAGAGAAATTATTTTTTCGAAAAATTTACCATTTTCGCGAAATTCAAATACGCCCTTTACTTTGTTAAGATAAATTCTTTTCTGAGAATCTTCGAAAATTACGGGCATGTGAAAGGTTTCAGGATTGGGTTCCATGAAATACTGGCCCATAATATTTTTATCTTCATCATAGAGGTCAACCTGGCCAACCGGATTGGTTATCCAGAAGCGATTTTGTGAATCGTGGATTATTTTCCAAAGGTTTTCTCCGTGAAAACCACCATCGTTTAGCCGTTCAAAATTTTCAATCGCAAACGTTCCGGTTTCTTTATTGAACTTATTGATGCCCCCATCCCAGGTAGCCATATAGATGTTGGCCTCAGCGTCTTCAGTAATACCGCGTACCACATTTGATGATATGGAGTTTGGATCGTTAGAATCGTGGAGAAAGAAATGAAATTTCTCGGTTCTTCGATTAAACCTGGCCAAACCCCCACCATCTGTACCAATCCATATTTGGCCTTCAGCATCTTCAAAGAAATTAGGAATGATGTTGAAGATTGGGAAATTGAATTCCCCGCTTCTAAGATTGATGTTTACCCCTTTATTGGTATAGGTATTGAAAAAATTTTCTTTTGGGTTATAATAGTTTATCCCTCCTCTGGATGTTCCTATCCATAATATATCTTCGCGGTCATAATGAAAACAATAAACTCCGTTTGAAGTAAGGGTTCCATGTTGTGGATCGTTTGTTTTGATGTATCTTATTTGTTCGGTGGCAGGGTTTAGTATATTAATACCTCCCTGGTCAACAGCAAGGAGCAGTTGATTGTCCTTCCATTCCAGAATGTCCATAATCAATCTCTTATTGGTGCCTGTTCCATTTTCATTGACCGGCCAGTATCTGAAGGCTTGTGATTTCGTGTCGAATTTTGACAATCCTGTTCCCCAGTTACCAATCCAAAAGTTGTTTTTGGAATCAATAAGGATTTTTTTGCTGTAAAAACTGCCCTTTTCTATTTGTTCATCGGGGAAATGAATGAATTTATTCTTCTCGGGAATGAACTGATAAATACCGTTGGATGTAGTAACGACCCAATATCGGCCATCTTTATCCTGATCCATACCGGTAAAATTATTGGAATGATGTTTTTGTTGAATGTGGAAATTTTGAAAGTTGTCATTTTCAGGCAGATACTTATTGAGGCCCCAGGTGGTTAATATCCAGAGAGCACCATTATTGTCAATATACAACTCGTTGATGTAGTTGTTGGAAAGTGTGGTCGTGTCGTTTGTATTGTTTAAATATCTTTTGAAATTGTCTGTTTTCCGTTGATAAAGATTTAGTCCGGAAATGGTTCCTATCCAGAGGTTGTTTAATGAGTCTTCCTCAATGGAAGTGATGCCGTCATTGCTCATGGATGAACTGTCTGATTTGCTATGCAAATATCGGGTGATGGTATGGCTGTCATGTTTCATGAGCCCCACACTGTTATTGGCAATCCAAAGATAGCCCTCATGGTCGCGGTGGATATCCCTTACCAGACTTGGGTGTACTTTAGAGGGTAGGGAGCTGATCTTTATTTGTCCCCCGGTTAATCCCACATAACTCAACAAGATTATTGTCAGAGCCCAATGAAGCTTCCATGTACCCATTGTTCGCTTTCCTTTATGGTAGTTTAAGTTGTCCAGCGTATGTTCTTTATAATATTATTTAACGGGGATTAGAAAAGGTAGTGCGATTATGAGGAAGAAAAAGGGATAAAAGGTGGTTTTTTCTATGTACTCTTTTACTCTCTTTTAGGTTTCGATATTGTCGGGTTTTATCAGAATAATTGACAAAATAAACAATAAAATTGGGGAAATGATAGAATTGAGATAGAAAAAGAACTGTTTCCGGCCTCCCAATCACTGTTGTTTGCTAAGGTCAGATTCTCTTGGGTTAAAAAAAAGAGGAGGGAGGCGTTACTGCCCGTTATTGGGAGCAACGCGAAACAATAATTATCGAAATCGTCTAAACTTATATCACTTGCTGTGCACGAGTGTTGTGTTATGTATAAAATAACCTTGATTTTAAGACCCACCTGCCAAGGTGGGCTTCAAATAAAACTTGCAGCAGCTCAAAAATATTTATTTTGGACAGAGGCGGTCTATTTTATTCTTTTTTGAATCAGAATTTTTTGTGTATAGGAGTGAACAGAATTCCTTAGTGAGACCAGGTAAATCCCCGACGGGTTCCCGGAAATATCCACCGTATGTTTGTTTGCATGAGCTTGCAACCTTGCTGAGTAAACCCTGTTTCCACTGATGTTATATACTTCCAGAATGGTCTCTTCGCTCAATTCCGGACAGGTGATTTGAAAACGCCCGTTGTTGGGGTTTTTGCTGATAAAGAAATATTCTTGTTCAGGGTTTTGTAGCCCTACATCATACTCCGCATCAAGTTTGAGGTTCCAGCTAAATTTTTTTATCTGATTTCCATACCTTCCGAAATCCCATTCCAAATAGTAACTGGTATTTTTGGCGATGGAATCCAATGTGATAGAAGTCATGAGGGTCTCACCAGGCATTGCATCGGTAAAATCGATTGCCCCCATCCAAACCAGGGTGTTACAGTTACCTCTGTATAACCTCAGACTTTCAATTTTTAACCGTTGCAAATCTCCTGATTTTGCACTGATAATGTATCGACCTGATTTGTCCAGTCGCATTTTATACATCAGGTTGTAATCGACGAAGTTGGAGTGAATATCTCCCGGCTTGGCTGGTTGGGCATTTATACATTCCCCACTCCCTGATAAATAAAATTGGGCCAAACTCCACCAATAATCTGTTTTCCCTTTTTCGGGCATGGCCCATTTTATGTAATGTTCTGGTTTTTCTGATAATTGATATACCGGTATTTCCAGGTCTGATACCATGGGACTCATTTTTCTTTCAGAGGATGGATAACGAGAAAAAAGTTCAAGGTCGGCATAAGCTTTTTGAGGCTTATCGGATTCTATGGTGTAAAAGGCTTTTTCTTCTCCCGACAACACAAACCAATCATTGATAAAATCAGTATGTCCCAGCAATTGGGTGTTGACTGCCAGGGTATCTATAAATCGGTTTTCGATGGTCCAGGTAAAACTATCACCCGGTTCATTAATACACTCAATGACGAAGTTTCCACCATAATAAGGGTGTTGAATCTCTGCCTCTGTGGAATCCTCATTAAAACTTATTCCTTCTTTTGAACTTTCATATTCGTGAAAAACATTCAATTTCCTGATTTTTCCTTCTTCATGGGGAATTGTAATTTCCAGAAACTGACTTTCAGAATAATCCTGGTAGGCAAAAAACTGGCTGGTGCTGTCGGTGACAGTTCTAACATTCTCTCCCAGGCTGGCTTCCAGCGGGTCTTCTTTAACGTCACCTTTGGCCACATAAATAAATTCCCACTCGTAGGGGGCGGTTATTTTGTCTCCCCGCCAGCGAATATAGTAAGTCTCATTTGCAACACATTCTTCCGATAGACGCGCTTGCTCTTCACCATTATATCTATCGTTACTGAAAATTTCTGTGAAACTAAGCCCATTGGAGCAACCAGAATGAAGTTCCACTTCTGTATCCTGGTCTGTTAACCCGGCGGAGTTGAGGGTAATATTACCATCGTGCAAAGGTGTAAACCGGTACCAAATGTCACCGTTGCCGGAGTGTTCCGCTAGGTTCATACCCATTTTCACTTCTTTTGCATCTTGGCAGTAGCCATTGGGTGCATAAGTGGATTCTGATAACTCCCACTGAATCTGATCGTCTGAAATATAACCCCAGGTTATAAAATAGGTGGAATCTTTAATTGCCTGAAAAGTGTGTTTTTTGTTATCACCACACCATGTTCTTTCAATCAGTTTTAATTCCTGAGTACAATTAAAATAGATCCTGGGTTGAAGATAAAGGTCAATATTATCTTCGATGTTGCAACGGGAAAGGGTGATTTCTGCATTGTTTTTTGCTGTGTATCTGAACCAAAGGGCTTTGTTGGAATTTGAGGTATGCAAACCTTCATCAATAGTGGTTGGATTGGTGCAGTGAGTTCCTTCTTCAAAAAGGGCTTCCTCCAGGTTCCATTCCATGTTGATGTCTGTTCCTGTGGTGTCGGAAATGAATTTTATATAATAAGTATTATCAGGTTGAATGTCGAATTGTATTGATTTTTGGTTTTCGCCACAAATTTGGCTGGTTGTATCCTCGTCCCAACGGCTTTCGTTTTCAAATACTTGGATGTCAGGGGAGAATGAAGTTTCTGTACCGCAATTTGACAGGATGATACGGCCCTCAATGCTAGCCGTATATTTTAAAAACTGTATGTTTGTTTCAGCAAAAGTAACCTGGTTCAGCCCTTCCGTTGCCTGCTGTGCATTTCTGCGTTCAGACCCTTCAAGAGATGGAGTCTCGGTAAAAGAAAAGGAATATGGATTGTTTGAATAATCTTCGTACCAAACAAAAAATATGGTGTCTTCAGGATTACAGGCAAACTCAATTTCTGATTGAAGTTCACAGGCATCACCATTAAATATTGTAGTGGAAGTTTGGTTGATGCTGTCATAAACTGCAATAAAAGTATCTTCATCGGTCAGGTCGCAAGTGCTTATTTTTATGTTTCCGAGGCTTTGTGGAACGTAATAATAATATGTAGGCATGCGATTGGTCTTAGCCATTTCATTGATGCCTTGCACTGCTTCCAATGCATTATGAATTACGTCCCCGGGAACGGGTTCTTTTTCGGTGAGTGTCCATTCGAATGAAACATCTGATTGGTTGTTGAACCAGTGAATGTAAAGAGGTTCACCGGGTTTGCACCGGGTCGCAGCTTTCCCAAAGTCCTGGCTACGTGTGGTTACAAATTTTGAATTGTTATGGGGTCTGTAAATTTCCAGCTCCGGCATGGGAGACAAGTCATTGGGCATATCAATCACTATTTTGCCGGTACTTTTCGGATGATAGATAAACCAATGGTCTGTGTTGGTCTGGATTTGATGGTTTCCGGCAGTAATTTCCAGAGGGAATTCTTTAGCTCCAATTGGTTGCGCTGTTTCCTTAATTGAAACATCGTAAAGGTTTTCAATGTGATGCCCTTTGGTTTTAATCAATATCTTTTCACCGGCATTCAGATAAATCTTCGCGTAATCTTCTTCAGCCACAATCATAGAGTCGCAGGAAAGATAAAATTCAATGTCCACGTATTGTTTCTCTGTTTCCAGACCGGTTGCCTTTACACTAACCAGGGAACGTTCGCGGGAGGTGTATTCAAACCAATAATCGGTATTGCCCAATAAGGTTTTAGAAGTTTCCGGGGAAATAAACTGGGGAGCAGAGCAGAACTGTGGATTTTTCTTCAGGTCCCAATAAATCCCTTCAATGGAACTGTGTCCTGAGTTTCCAATGTAAATGAGATAGGGAACCGACTCTTCTGCCTTAAAAAATATGGTTCCTTCTTTTCCCTTTGAGTTTTCGGTGGTATCCGAGGCCAGTAGGATGCCGGACTTTTCGTCGAAAAGATGAATGGTGGTTTCAGCAAAAGCATCATATTGAGTAGTTATCTGTACATCGACGGTGGCGTCAGGAGTGTAACGGAACCATTCACCTGTGTTGTATTGCGTTGTGGCGAAATGAACACCTTCCTGAATCTCTTTGGGGTTTAGCCTGTCTTTCCCGATGTTGGTTTTCTCGGTTTGGGTGTTGAAATAAAACTCGGTTTGGTGACGAAACCGGATTATGTATTCAATATCTTTTTTATAGTTGAAGTGAAAATATTCATTCTCCCAGTTAGGTTCTTCAAAATAAACATGAACATCTGTTCCGGTTTCCTTTTCCCAGGCTTCCAGAATGATATCACTGTCGTCCATAAGATTTATTTTTAAGACTCCTGCTGAATCCGCTATAAAACGATACCAATGGTCAATTCCTGTTTGGGGATTAAATCTGGTAACCTGCTCAATGGGAAGTAAATCAGTATTATCCCAGGTTTTTCCGTCTTGGGGAGTTTTATTTATCAACTTCCAGGATAAATCGACGAAGGAGTTATCGGTATTAAGCCAATGAAAATAGTAAACCTCCCCTTTTTGAGGTGAAAAGGAAAAAGCGCTTCTAAAAGGGGCATATCTGGACTGAATGAGGTGACTCTCATCTACCCGGGTTTGATAGACCTCATAATCGTAGGAGGAACTCTCCATTTCAACCCATTGATTTCCATCACTTACGTATTTGTACCACACATCGTAACCAGGGAATATCTGGAATTCCATTTTTTCATTGGTTACTTCAATGGCCGTAGAGTGGTGCTCTCCGGGGCTTAAATTCTCCTCAATGCAATCCCATTTGTAACCAGTTTCTGCATACAATCCTCTCCATTTGATAATATAGGTGGAATCGGGTTCAGCTACAAATCTTATTCTTGACTGGGCATTTTTATAGTCGTCACTTCTAAGAAATGGGTCTTTATAACCTTCGTAGTACACTTCAACGTAAGTATCTGCTTCAGTTTTGTCGACAGAGGTCAAAATGACCCATGTAGGAGCGTCGGGACTATAGGAAAACCATTCATCATTTCCGCTGTCATGCGTGCATTGATGAGTTCCCGCGGAAATTTCTTTTGGAGACACATTGGTTTGGGCAGGTGTTGCTGTTGAGCAAAACAGAAGCAGGGCTGCAAAAAAATGGGTTGGTTTCATTTTGTAAGCTTTGGATTAAGGGACTTTGTCGAAACAGGCTGATGATTTAAGTCGGTTCTTAAGAACTTTTACAACTAAAAAATTTTTGCGACCTGTCGTTTTTAAATATTGCTAAAGAGCAAAATAACTGAGATTTAAACGGTCAACTTATTTCAAAATACCCTTTGTTCGGTTTCAGGAATAAAATTAATAATGTTTTTGAAATTTAAGTGTGAAAATTCCAAAAATGAGATAAGATTGCTAATTATTATTTTGCTTTTTACCTGGATTGCATTATTCAATGCTCTATTCTCTGGTTGTTTTAGCTTCGAATTATTGGCTTCCCCGTTTATTTACTGTGAACTTTTACACAAATAGAAATGGGATGTGAAGCGGGGTGTTATCCACTTCAAATCCCATTTGATACCAAAATAATTTTATGTGAAGAAATCTCTTTAAAAACAAAAACTACTTGTGCTCGTCTCCTCTTATTTCTACCCTGCGTATTTTTCCACTTATAGTTTTAGGCAACTCATTTACAAATTCAACAATGCGCGGATACTTGTATGGAGCTGTCGTTTGTTTCACATGGTCCTGAATTTCTTTGATGAGAGATTCGGAGCCTGTATAACCAGG
>NZ_JADQBH010000260.1 GCF_016278715.1 Marinilabilia sp.
GAAAATGAAGATTTGACCTTCGTGAAGCGCAAAGAGCTTTCGGCAAATCTTAGAACTTCCTTGTGGAAAAATATGATTACTGCTGATGCGTCATTCTTCACCAATACGATGGAAGGACTGATTACTGAGCCCATGGGCGTTTTCCCAAATTATTTCTTTACTTATTATCCTGAAGCATCGTTTGTTCCCAATGTCAATTTTAACGACGATCAGCGTACAGGAATGGACTTTAGTGTGAAATATAATGAGAGCCTGGGTGATTTGGATTTGACATTGGGCGTATCAGGAACATATTATATTACTGAAGCAACCCGACGTGATGATACCGCTTATGAAAATGATTATCAAAAGCGCCAGGGAAGACCTGTTGATGCTATTTGGGGACTTGAGAACGCAGGATTTTTCCAGAGTCAGGCGGATGTGGATAATTCACCGGTTCAGAATTTCGGTGGTACCATAAAACCAGGTGACCTTAAATATGTAGACCAGAACAATGATGGGATCATTGATGCGAAGGATGAGGTTTTTCTGGGTGAAGGTGGCTGGTATGGAAATCCATTTACAATGGGTGTTAATATCACTGCAAAATGGAAAAATTTCACATTCTTTGCTTTAGGGACAGGCTATTTTGGAGCTTATGCCATGAAGGATGATTCTTACCATTGGGTTTATGGGGACCGGAAGTATTCTGAAGTTGTGCGCGGACGTTGGACTCCGGCGACGAAAGGATCCGCAACTTATCCACGGTTGACAACTGAGAGTGGAAGCAATAACTTCCGGAACTCTGACTTCTGGTTATATAATACAGATCGTTTTAATATAGCGAAAGTTCAGATCACTTATGATTTACCAAAGAGTGCGTTACAGAATATCTTTTTCAAAGAGTTTTCTGCTTACATAGGTGGGACTAATTTGCTGACTATATCTCCCGAAAAGGAATTGTTGGAGATGGAAGTCACAGCGGCACCACAAACACGATTCTACAATATTGGTGTAAAAGCAGTATTCTAAAACGGAAAAGTTTAAAATTAGGAATTAAGTTATGAAAAATATAATAAAACTTTTGGTTCTAGTATTCCTGTTTACAGGCTGTAAAGATGTTTTCACTCCGGAATTAGAGAACATTCGGGATTTGGAAGCAATGTATCAGGAACCAACCTATGCACAAGGTATCTTGGCCAATGCATATATTTTATTACCGTACCAGGGTGCGCCCGAAAGCGATGTGGCAACCGATGATGCGGTAACCAACGATGTTGAAAATGATTATTTAAGTATGGCTACCGGTTCGTGGTCATCCAACGATAATCCTGTTTCTCAATGGCAAGGACGCAGAAATGCGATTCAATATTTGAATATTTTTCTTGCCAATGCTGATGAAGTAGAATGGTCAGATGACGAAGTTATTCGTTCTATGTATAACGACCGTTTGAAAGGTGAGGCGTACGGACTGCGTGCCGTTCAAATGTATTCCCTTTTATTGGCTCATGGCGGATGGACCGCTGACGGGCGTTTACTGGGAGTGCCCATTGTTACCGAGCCGGAAGATAAGGATTCGAATTTTGACGTGCCCAGAAACACCTTTCAGGAGTGTTTGGATCAAATCCTAAATGATGCTGAACAGGCATTGGAATTGCTTCCTTTGGATTATGGCGATATTTCTAATGCTGAAATCCCTCAAAAGTATCAGCAACTGGGCGTGACCAACTCGAGTGACTATAATCGTGTGAATGGAAATCACATGCGTGGTCGTATTACCGGTCGTATTGTTGAAGCAGTGCGAGCACAAGCAGCTCTGTTGGGAGCCAGTCCCTCTTATACTGATGGAACCAATTTGACCTGGGCGGATGCCGCAAATTATGCTGGCATTGTTCTGGGACGTATTAATGGCCCAAGTGGTATGGATTCTGAGGGTTGGTCATGGTTTGCCAACACCAGTGAAATTGAAGCTTTGGGTTCAGGTGTTGTTCCTGCTGAGATTCTTTGGCGTAGTGATATCGGGCAGAGTAATGATTTGGAAGCCGATAATTTTCCTCCCTCATTATATGGAAGTGGTAACGTCAATCCTACACAAAATCTGGTAGATGCCTTTCCTTCTGTTAATGGCTATCCTATTAACGACCCGGCTGCCAACTATGATCCTGCTAATCCTTATTCCAACCGTGATCCACGTTTGGGAAGCTACATCGTGGTTAATGAGAGTACTCAGGGACCAGACGGTGCTGTTATTGTTACCGGTACCTATGGTGAAAACGAAGATGTCTTAAACCGGGAAGGTGGTCTTTCCACCCGCACAGGTTATTACCTGAGAAAGTTGATGCGTTCAGATGTGAACCCCAACCCTGAATATGATACTGAGCAGAAGCATTATACTGCACGTATTCGTTACACCGAGATATTCCTTGCTTATGCCGAAGCGGCCAACGAAGCCTGGGGGCCTGAGGGAACAGGCGACCATGGGTTTTCCGCCTATGATGTCATTAAAGCCTTGCGTCAAAGAGCCGGGGTAGGTGTATCCAATGGCGACCCATACCTGGAGGAGTGTAGAACAAGCCAGGAACAAATGCGTACACTCATCAGAAACGAACGTCGTCTGGAGCTGTGTTTTGAGAATCATCGTTTCTGGGACTTGCGCCGTTGGAATGTGGATTTGAATAAATTGAATGAAACAGCACGGGGTGTCCGAATTGGTAAGACCGGAAACGGAATGGATTTTACTACCATTGAGGTTGAATCCAGAAATTACCAGGATTATATGTATCATGGACCTATTCCTTATCAGGAAATGTTGAAATGGAGCAATCTTGAACAGAATGCAGGTTGGTAGTTCGTTGAATTAAAAAAAAGATAAATGTTGAAAGATATGAAACGGTTTAAATTTTTATCGGTATTGTCTGCAGGAGTTTTTGCATTGCTGCTGATTACCTCATGTGAAAACCAAGAGGTGGAATTTCCCGATTTTGAGCATACTTCCGTCTATTTCCCTTATCAGTTTCCGGTCAGGACTGTTGTTTTGGGCGATGACATCTACGATAATACCCTTGACAATGAGCATAAGGTTAAGATCTATGCAACAATGGGCGGGGTTTATCAAAATGATAAGAATATAGAAATTGACTTTGTTGTGGATAATGCTTTGTGCAATAACCTGTATTTTGCTGATGAGTCTGCTGTTCAGCCTATGCCTGCAAATTATTATTCGTTGGACGGGGATGTAATCTCTTTAAACGGTGATGTTCAGGGAGGTGTTGAAGTACAATTGTCAGATGCATTTTTTGCAGATGCCGGTTCTATTAACAATACCTATGTAATTCCTCTGAGAATGACTGGTGTTTCTAACGCTGATTCTATTCTTGATGGTAGCCCATTGGTAGCAGATCCTGTAAGGCCAAATACTGCTGACTGGGATGTTCAGCCAAAGGATTTTGTCCTTTATGCTGTGAAATATATCAACCCCTGGGATGCGAATTATTTGCGCAGAGGAGAAGATGTCATTACCGAAAATGGTGAAACCACAACAGAGGTGCGTCATGAAGAATTTGTCGAGTATGATGAAGTTGTGAATTTGAGTACAGCCTCATTGAATTCTGTAATTTTTCCTGTGCATACATCCGTTTTGGAAGGTGAGAATGTTGTAACATTAACTTGCGACCTGGTTCTGACCTTTGATGGTAATAATGACATTACCATTACTTCCGGCACAGATGAATACACGGCCAGTGGTTCCGGAAAGTTTGTAAAAGATGGAGAAAAAAACAGTTGGGGTAATAAGGATCGGAATGCTCTCTATTTAGACTATTCGGTCGATTTCCTGACCAAGCAGTATCAAACAAAAGATACGCTTGTGGTTCGTGACCGGGGTGTAAAGATTGAGACCTTCAGTCCTACTTATACCGAGTAAGTTAACCATTTAAATCAGATTGAATATGAAATTGATATATAAATCCTGGTGCTATGCAATTGCATTAACTGTATTAGCATCTTGTGCAGATGATAGCAGGCTCGAATATGATGTAAAGAAGCCTGAAAGTATCGCAGAAAGTGAATATCTGAATGATTATGATGTTTTAAAATCTTATGTAGATCGTACAGAAAACCCGGACTTTAAATTGGGTGCAGCAGTTTCAGCAAGTGACTATTCCGAAAGAGGAGCGGTGTACAGTCTTATTTATTCCAATTTTGATGAGATAACTGCTGGCAATGCTATGAAGTATGGATCTGTAGTACAAGATGATGGGTCCATGAATTTTTCTCAAGTTACTCAATTTGTGGAAGCAGCTAAAGAAGCAGACATCTCTATTTATGGACATACGCTTGTGTGGCATTCCCAGCAGAATAAGAATTATCTCGAAAAACTCATTGCCGATAAGGAGATTGATATTGATCCGGATGCAACTCAGGAGGTCGTTGATGGGATTGAAGATTATTCAGGAGGAACATATAACTACTGGGCTCAGGGTGTAGAGCCTGTTGTTGAGAATGAAGTATTGGTTGTAACCAATGAGGAAGCTACACCTAATTTTTGGGAAGTACAGTTCCATATTGCTGATGGGATTCCTACTATTGTAGGTAAGAAGCATAAGGTAACTTTGCGTATTAAAGGTTCTACTCCTGGAGAAATTACTCTGGCTTTGGGAACCTGGGGAAATACGGAGAATACAACCATTGCAATTACTGAGGACTGGCAGGAAGTAACCGCAGACTTAAATGGTCTTGTCGATAATAGCTTTGTGATGTTGCAATCTGGAAACTATGTAGGAACTTATGAAATAGACTGGGTGAAAGTGACACATGAAGAAGCTTTAGCTATTTCGTGGTGGACCAACTTGGTTACCAATAGTGACCTGGAAGGAGGTGATCTCTCCAGCTTCTTTGCAACAGAGGCAACAAATGGTCCTAAGGAAGCCACCTTAGGTGCACCCGGCACTGGTGCTGATGGTGTTGGTAGAGCTATTGTGGTTCAGTCGGGGGATAATCCTGCAAATGCATGGGATACACAGTTCTTTGTAAAAGCTCCCAGAACCTTTGAGGAGGGTGAAGCAATCCGTTTTAGAATGAAGTACCGAGCTGAAAAGGAGGCAAATTCAGAGTCTCAGGCGCATAATGAACCTGGAGGCTACTTGCATTGGTCGATGGTTGGATCTCCCTCTTTTACCACTGATTGGCAGGAACATATTTATACAGGAACTATTAGTGGGGATCAAGCCGGAATGAACACCATTGCGTTTAACCTGGCACTTTTAGGTGAAGCAAATACTTATTATTTCGATGATATCTATTGGGAAATTGAAGAGTCAGGAAATAAAATGCCACAGACCCCTGAAGAGAAAGCTGATACACTTACCTGGGCAATGGAAAACTGGATTGCCGCAATGATGGAAACCACCGATGGTTATGTTACGGCATGGGATGTAGTGAATGAGGCGATTTCAGGAGCCGATTACGACGGTGATGGGTTTTATGACCTTCAATCGGCCCAAAATGGTGATCCCGAAAACAATTTCTACTGGCAGGATTATCTTGGAGATAACTTTGTTCGTGTTCCAGTGGAACTGGCTCGTGAACATGGTCCAGAGAATCTGAAATTATTTGTTAATGACTATAACCTGGAGTCTGATTGGGACGATAACCAGAAGTTGAAAAGTCTGATCAACTGGATCGAACAATGGGAGTCGGATGGTGTGACTGTAATTGATGGAATTGGTACACAAATGCACGTCTCGTACCACTTAAATACTGAAACACAAGCCAGTAAGGAAGAGCATATTGTGAAGATGTATGAGTTGTTAGCTGCAACTGGAAAGTTGGTTAAAGTCACCGAGTTGGATATGGGGCTGATTGACGAGAACGGCGATGCTGTGATGACAGAAGATGTTACGCATGAACAGGATATGGCTATGGCTGAATATTATAATTTCATTATTCGAAAGTACTTTGAAATTATTCCTGTAAATCAGCGATATGGTATTGCTCACTGGAGTCCTGCAGACAGCCCTTCAGATTCTTCTTGGAGAGGTGGTGAACCCATTGGACTCTGGACTTTGGATTATGTCCGTAAACCTGCTTATGCCGGTTTTGCCGATGGTTTGGCAGGCGAATAAGTTTTTATTATTGAGTAATGTTTTAAATAGTTTTTTTTTCAAAGCAATAGATTAAATAGATTCTCCTCCCGGATTTTTCCGGGGGGAGTTTTTTTGTAAAATTCAGATTTTTATTGATGCATCATCTGTAAAAAATATTTTGAGGGAGATGTTCCTGGTGCGTGGATTTCCAAGTTATTTGTGATTTCAGATATTTCATTTTAGGGATTGAATATTGTTTGCTTTAATTTCTTGATGTGTTTAGCAATACTCCGTTATCCCGAAGTTTCGGGATTAAATACCTGTAAGTGAGCAATTTGCACAGTGCACAATGTTTATCACAACTCTCGATAATAAAAACTTTGCGCCATTGCGTCTTTGCGTTTAGACTTTTTTTAACGAACTATTGTTTAGCAGAATGGCCGAAATATCTTAAATCGAAAAATATATGTCTTAAATTGAAAATGTTCAGTAACAGGAAGTTCTAATTTTGAAATTACAGAAAAACAATCTGCACTTATGAAGGTCCGACTATTATTTAGTATCAGTTTATTGTTCATCCTTTCTATTCAAACACTTTTTGCCTGGGAAAATATGCCTACCCCCCGTTTACATGTGGAAGGACGGTTTCTGAAAGATACGCATGGAAACACAGTCAACCTGCATGGGTTTGCCCAGACCTACAGCCCCTGGTTCAATGAACGGGGTCAATATTGGGATAATTACGATGTGGAAGGATGTCTTACCTATAATCAGGGACTGATTGATGATATTCTGGATGCAGGATGGAAAATGAATTTTCTTCGGCTGCACATGGATCCCTATTGGTCCAATGAGCCAGGATGTACTCCTGATGGTCACGAATTGCCTAATTGTTTCAGTGAAACCCGCTTCAGAAAATATCTTGATGAGGTTTTTGTCCCGGTGGCCGAATATGCTATATCGAAAGGTCTTTATGTGGTTATTCGACCTCCCGGAGTCAGTCCGGAAGTAATCGGTGTTGAAGATGACTACAATTATGCGGATTATCTGATGACGGTTTGGGATATCGTTTCGTCTCATCCCAAGATCAAAGAAATGGAGGAAGTGATGTTTGAACTGGCTAACGAACCGGTTAGGATTCGGCTGGCTGATGGTGGTATAGGAAACAATACCCAGGCTCATTTCGATGTGATGAAAGAAATTTTTCAGCCGGTGGTGGACAAAATCCGTGAGAATGGATTCCAGAATGTGCTTTGGATTCCGGGTTCTTCATATCAATCGCAGTACAAGGGATATGCTGTTAATCCTATCGAAGGTGACAATATCGGTTATGCTGTTCATATCTATCCGGGCTGGTTTGGCAGTGCCGACGGATATGAGGTGTTTAAACAGGAGTGGGATGCTAATGTGAAGCCTGTTTCTGATTTTGCTCCCATCATGATTACTGAAATGGATTGGGCCCCGGCGAAATATGAGGATGTCTCTTGGGGGACGGGAATCACCGGAACTGCCGGAGGTGAAGGATTTGGTGCTAATTTCAAAAAAATAATGGACGAGACCGGCAATGTAAGCTGGCTGCTTTTTACAAGTCCTCATTTCCTGGCAGATTTTACCGGAGAAGCACCTGCAGAAGGAGAACCCTATACTTTTCTGAACGATCCTGAAGCCTGCCCGTGGCCTGTATATCACTGGTACCATGAGTATGCGGAAACTGATTTTCCCCGTCCTGAATTTCAGTATCAGTCGCACAGTGATAATGGAGACGGAACTTATTCGAACCCATTGATTCATGCTGATTTCCCGGATCCTGATGTGATTCGGGTGGGCGATGTTTATTATATGGTGAGTACTACTATGCATATCTTTCCGGGTGCCACCCTTTTGAAAAGTTACGATCTTGTCAACTGGGAGTATTGCAGCAACCCGTTGGAAATGATCGAATCCAGTGATGCTTATAATCTCATCAACGGAGAAGACAGATATGCCCGAGGGCAGTGGGCCTCAAGTCTGCGATACAATGACGGAACCTTTTACATCATGTTCAATACCCTTGATGAGGGTGGATATTTGCTGACCACTTCTGATCCATCAGGGCAGTGGAACCTTCAAAAACTTTCCCGTAGTTATTACGATCCTGGGCTTTTCTTCGATGATGATGGAAAAACTTATGTGGTGCACGGAATCAATACCCTTAAAATAACCGAGCTGGATGAACATTTTCAGGCTGTAGGAGAAGACCGGACTGTGATTGAACGCCCAGATGCCGGGTTGGAGGGTAGCCATATCTACAAGATTGACGGATATTATTATATCTATGCAACTTATGGCGGATGGCCTGCTTCACAGGTTGCTTTCAGGTCAACCGATATTTTCGGTAATTATGAGGAGAAGTTATTGTTGGAGGATGACAATATTCATCAGGGAGCCTTGATAGAGACACAGACGGGTGAATGGTGGACGGTTTTGTTTTATGACAAGGGGGCTTACGGGCGCTTCCCCAATTTGCAACCTGTTACCTGGGTAAATAACTGGCCTGAGATAGGTGAAGACGGGATGGGGGTTACGACTTATCGTAAGCCCGACGTGGGACAATCATATCCTGTGACGGTGTTGCCCACCAATGATAATTTCAGGAACTACCAGCTTGGCATGCAATGGGGCTGGAACCATAATCCAGACCATGCGAAATGGTCATTGTTTGACCGTCCCGGTTTTCTGCGTCTCGAAACTGCCGGGGTTACGGATGGGTTTCTTAATGCTCGAAATACACTGACTCAAAGGATTTTTGGTTATCACTCCGAATCCATCGATTCTTACGGAACTATTAAGATGCACATCAATAATATGAAAGAAGGTGATGTTGCCGGTTTGGCTGTTTTTCAGGAACCTTATGCTTTTATCGGAGTAACGGTGATTAATGGAGAAAAAAGACTAATTACTGAGTTGAATGGTGTCTCGCAGATTGGGACTTCAGTATTAAATGACTCCGTGGTTTATTTGCGGGCAGTGGCCAATTACGGTACCGGTATAGCGAATTTCTGGTACAGTACCGACAATCAGACTTATACCCCGATGGGAGATGAATTGAATATGGCTTTTGATCTATCGATTTTTACGGGTAATAAATTTGCAATATTTAATTATGCAACTGAAAGCACAGGCGGTTTTGTGGATGTGGATTGGTTTACTACGGAGGAAACTTTTACCGAAGAATTGTTCTACGATGATAGTTTTTCCGGTTTTACTGAGGAACAGTTGACTTTGGACCAACTTTATATGGAGGATCAGGAGATGGAGTTGGTTTTGGGAACCAGTAAGACACTAAGAATTACCGCCCTCTTCCAGGATGGTCATACGGAAACTGTTTCGTCAGAAGTCTCTGTTGTTAACAGCAACCCCGAGATTGCTGAGGTGGTAAACGGACAAGTTGTTGCCCAAGAAAATGGAGAAACCACCATTACCGCCACTTATGAGGATAAGCTTGGAAACCAGCAAAGTGTCAGTTTTACTGTGGTAGTAAGTACTTTCCCTTTGACCAATGAAGGTTTTAATCCTTCCATCTGGGAAACGGGAACCTTTGATGAGATTACCGGGGAACTGATCACCGGACAATATGGCTTCGGTGGTTGGCAGTACGACAACGGCCTGGATTTGTCAGGATATAAATTTCTCGTTGTTAAACTTAAGGAAATTCCAGGCGGGAATGCCTCATTTCGCATTTTTGATGAGAGCAGTTACTGGTCTTCACCTTTTACCTACGATGTTCAGGATGAAACAGAACTGGTTATTGATTTGAATCGCATGAAGAAAGAGGTCGATGGCCAGTTGATTGCTCTGGATCCATCACATATTTATATTGTTGGATTCTGGTCGTTGGGGGGAAGTCCAATTCTTATTGAGGATGTATTTCTTTCCAATTCGGATCAATATGACACTTCGGTTCAAGAGGTTGATTTTGAAGAACTGTTGCCTGACGATAAGGTGGAAGTCTATTCTGTAAGCGGGAAGTTACTTCGCTCAGAGGTAAAACGAAAGAATGCTGTCTCAGGTCTTGTCACAGGCGTTTATGTGATTGGCAATGCTGAAAAAGGATATGGCAAGGTGGTGGTATCTGACTCTTTTTAGTGTCTGTGCATAAACTAAGCAAATTCTGTTTTTAGAGCTGTTTCTGGTCAGAAAGTGCCAATTTCTAGGCTTGCGAAGCCGCCAAAAACGGAGTTTACTAATCGTAAATGAGTATTTTG
>NZ_JADQBH010000183.1:0-7252 GCF_016278715.1 Marinilabilia sp.
TGGAGAATTCCATTCTGGTCTTTTCCCGATATAAGCATCATAGTTAAATTCAACGTCCGCATCAATATAGGAGAATACGATTGTATCATAAGGGACAGGATATTCCCACCCGTATTTGTAATCATCGATGCCTAATAACGGGTCGGTAATAGCATTCTCCATCACATTAATCACTCCTAAGATTTGATCTGATGGAATCTTCATCATAAAGTCCTCAGCAATAGGATCTCTAAATTGACGAACCTGTACTGTATCCTCAAGAATCTGATTACGACACCCAGCATTACTTACGGATATGCGATAATAACCTGCAGCGTTTACACCAAAATCTAACTCATCCCAAAAATCATTAACATCTGTACTATCCAACTTCTCAAAAGCATAGCCTTCAAGATGTAATTCATCGGTATCTATGAATTCCACAAAGTACCTGTTATTAATATCCGGCGATTCCACCACAACATTAATAGTCTGATTAGGTGAACATTGTCCACCAAGACTCACTTCTCCGTTAAGAGATTCCATCCTGATAATCTTTTCATCCGGTCTTTCCCAAACAGTAGCTGTAATTGCTTCTCCGTCAGGGGTCATAGAAACAGGTTCTTCGTCGCTGAAGAATCCAATAACGTCATACTTAACTTTCACGCTTCCATCCACAAAAGAAACTACTCCCATGTATGAATCATCGCTGAACGTAATTGGATTGCCTGTTTGATAAGAAATAATCCGGTTTCCAATAGGTTGATCATCTCTGAACAATTGATATTCCACTCCAGGCTGAGAATTAGAGAGATAAATTTTAACAACCTCACCTTCACAATAATTAGTTCTTCCTTCGGCCAAAGTAAATACAAACGGGGTAATTCCTTTTTCTTTTAGGAAAACAGAACCAATTTCGATTGGATCACAATCCGGAGCATCCAAATGACGTGCATAAATATAATAGTCACCCTCTTTCTCAATGGAAGAAACAGGAATACTGAAGTTTTCACCGGATGTGCTGCTAAATACTTCATCACTGAATTGGTAATACATATCATAAACCACCCTGTCTTCATAGTCTGTGAGATTAACTTCATAGACTATATCCGACTCGGGGTCAAATATGATGGTATCTTCAACTATTTCATACACTACAGGAACAGGGAATTGTACAATCTCGGCAAAGTCTGCAACATCCATCCTGGCCTCACAGCCCGAATCAATATCTTTCCCAAGCAAACCATAAGCAGTTGGTGTATCTTCTCCAACCAAAGGAGTAAACAGATACTCTGCATCATCATTAAAGACTGCTCCGTAAGTATTGCCATCAGCATCAATCAGGCGATAAACAAAATTGCCGGTTTGTGGCACATTGTCAATTGCAATTTCTACCCGGTCCGAATTGTGGCAATAGTTATAGGTGCTGGCAGTGAAAGATGCCATCTGAATTGGATCAGCGATCTGTATATCAATATTTGATGTAGGCACAGGCTCACAAGCACCACCCTCGCTCTGAATATTGATAAAATATCTACCTTCTGTATCCACTGTCCATACAATGGTATCATTGCCTGTAGCATTGGTAATGGTATCTCTGGCTACAAAGGTCGCAGCTTCTTCGACAGACCCAACGATAGCCATAAGAGAATAGCTCCAGCCAAAACTGTTGTCAGGATATTTAATAGTAGCAGTATCTCCTGCACAAATTCTGGTTGGATAAACTGGTTCATGAAGGTCTTCAGCTGGTAAAGAACCTTCAACCTGAATCACATCCGAAGCTGTCATACATCCCCCATCTTCCCAGGCAGCACGAACACTGTATGTTCCAGGGTCAACAACGTTAAGAGGTTCCATTGCTCCTGCTTCGACAATTGACTCAGCAACTACAACTCCACCTTCATCAATTACCTGATAGAGAATTCCATCATCTAATTGAGGTGCATCGAGTTGGATGGTATAATACTCTCCTGAGATGTCGCAGAAATATACGGTGTCATTATCTTCACCCACATTATCAACAATAACAGGAGTTGCAATGGTACCACTTTCATTAACTTCTATGGTGTCCTTCATACTTGAAGTACATCCAAAAGGAGAAATAGAAACAACTGAATAGATATTATCAGTACCATCTTCAAACAATGGTGTTGTAAAATGAATGGTATCACCTTCAGTGCTACTGATAAATCGCTCGACATTTCGTTTTCCGGCACTTGTATGTTGTTGCAGCAAATATTCGAAGCCAGTCTGTGAATTATCAATTCCAAGGGTAACTCCCTTAGTCACATCACAGTAAGTTCCAGGGCCAATCACATTAAATGCCTGTGGCAATGGGCGTACAACCAGTTCTACTCTATTGAGCATTTCACTGTTGCAATTTTCATCGGATGCAGAAAGGCCTGTGACATAATATGTACCTTCCTCCAATACAGGAGCAAACTCAACCATTCCGCCAGTACTTGTCACAGTATCGTTGCGGGAATCTCCTGCGCCTTCCAGGCTCAGAACATACTGAGTGCCAACCTCACTGTTCTCAAGATAGAAAGCAACGCCTTCCTCACCATTACAAATGTCCCCGGTTTCTGGTCTCAATGCAAATTTCTCAACAGCATCCGCAATATCCACATTCCACGGAGAACCGTCCAATACAACAGGACAACCATACTCCGAAGTAGCTAAAATATAATAATCTGCATTTCTGTCAACTATTGCCTCAAAAGGCAAGGCAACGGTACCATCACCGGATACAGGATCCTGAACATAGACCGGATCACCAGAAATATCTTCTTTGTATAATTGATAAACAACACCTGCCTCAGGGTTGTCAAGTGTTAATACCAAACCATCTGTGCAATCAGTTCCTCCTGTTACAGAAACTGAAATATCAGAGGCCGGAAGCGGGCGTAACTCAACTGTAACGGTGCCATCCATTTCAACTTCACAACCACTTTGTGTATTTCTGGCTTGAATCAAATATTCACCAGCAGCATCAACAACAAGCTCCAGGCGACCACCAGTTCCGGAAGTCCACGAACCGACATTGGTGGCATCTCCAACATCCACCCATTGATATTCCACATTGTTCTGTGAATTATCAATACCTATAAGAGCAGTACTACCTGAAAATGCACACAACTCGGTGTATTGCTGAACTGTTTCAACATTGGGTAATGCATCTTCCACAACTTCAACAACACCTGTTTCAGCACTACAACCAATAGCTTCTGCGGAAGTTACTCTGACAAAATATTCTCCCGGAACAGTAATGTTTTCAAAAGTTACACCTGTTCCACTATTATCACCTGTATGTGTTGAGACCAAACCTCCAGGTCCGATTAATTCGTAAATATAGTTTTCGATCTGAACAACATCCTGATATATATCAACACCTTCGGCTCCTTCACAGAAATGGAAATTGTTGCTATTCGCATCAGTGAGCGTTCCTGCATCAGGCGATATCACCATCTCTACAGTGAGATCATTATTCATGAGATAAGTACAGCCACCTCCGGTGGTTACTGAAACTCTGTAAGTACCTTCATCTGTAAAATTCCCGAATGAAAGGGGATTTCCATCACCAACAAATGTGCCTAACGAAGCTCCATCTCTAAAGAGCTCATAGTCAACACCTGATTCCGAACCTGACAGAGTTAATTCAATACCGTCAGTATCCCCATCGCAATACTGCCCATTATTTTCGCCAATAAGATCAAACAAGGAGACAGCATTACCATCAATGGTAAAGGAACCAATCATATCGGTAGTACAACCATGCACATTTTGTGCTACAATGGTGTATTCGCCTACAATAGAATAAGTATTATCGAAAGTGAAGTTACTAACTACTCCACCACCATTTTTCACTTCCAACACCTGAGTGCCATTTAGCAATAAGGTATAATCAATTGATTGCCAACCATCATCCAGTCCTATTACATATCCAGAACCGGAGTTACAGTCACTGACAGTGATTCCTGCAGCTGCAGAAGCACCATCAACCGACATAGTATGTGCGATGGGTACAGGATGTTCTGTAACATCAAAGGAAACACTAAGTTGGTCACCCGTTGGTGTTAATGTTGCCCAAAAAGCTTTTACTCTAAATGTAGTCGGAGTACTTATGCCTCCGTTATCGTCCAACACACCACTCCATGAAACCGGATTGGTACCGTCGTAAACTATTTGTGAATAACCGGAAACGGGCGAGCCGTCATCGTACACCAACTCATAAGTAACATCCTGCTGAGGATTGGTAACATTTACGGTAGCACCGGCAGATCCGGCACAATACTCTTCGTCTGTAACTGAAACAACAGGAGTATCTACGCTGTCAAAAACAGTCATGGTTACAGTTGACGAATTGGAACAGGTTAACGCAGGAGAATGAATTTCTGAGACGGTTACAGTTACTTCGTCACCATCAATAAGACCTGCGTTAGTATAGATATTATTGGTACCTGACTGGACGACGGTCCCTTCTACTGAAAAATCATAATTATCATATCCTGCAACCGCTGTAAAAGTAACCTCGGTTCCTTCAATAAAGAAAGCAGGATCCACATCCAGCGTGGCATCCGGAAGTTCATGAACAGTTACATTGATTGAAGCCAGCGGACTTTCGCATCCTGAACCGCTATCATCAATGGCCATTACTTCATAAAGTCCGTCATTGACCCCGTTATCTCCGGCAAACTGATAAGTTGCGGTAGAAACACCGGGCACTAAAGTACCTTCATGATACCAAACATACTCATAACCCGAGGGAACAGATCCACTAACAACTCCACCATCACCATCGGCAATAAGCGAAACCTGGGTTCCGTCACAAACTTCAGTTACTGATGAAGCATCAAAAGTAACCGTAGGTGCAGGATCAACAGTAAGAATCAACTCATCCTGAACACTCACACAACCATTGGCATCGGTTACTGTAACTGTATAGGTTCCTGCGTTGGCAGCGGCCACTGTGCCGATAGTATACGTTGACTCACCCTCAACGGTTAGGGTCTCTCTTAATACCTCTATCGGAGAACCACTACCATCATCAAATTCCCAAACCACTTCGTAAGGGGCAGTGCCATTGGTAATAGTGGCATCAACTTCATGATTCTGGGTTCCTTCACAAACTGCATAATCGGCAGGCAAGGAAACCACTGGCAGTTCATTAACCACCACTTCGGTGGTAGCAGTTGCCTGGCAACTATTCACATTGGTCACACGCAAAGTATAAATACCAGCATCCGAAGAGGCAATATTCGTCAATTCATGATCCATGCTTGTAGCAATGGGTGCATCGGTAGTGAGGTCAGCACCAGGTGCAAACCACTCATAACTATCGAGACCTGCATCACCCCCCTGAAGCGTAACTGTTTGGTTTACACATTCCGGTCCTGTATTATCAGCAGTAGCATTGGGCAATGTATGAACGACAACCGTTTCACGAGCCGACTCACCGGAACATCCTGCTCCGGAACTGGCCACTACATAAATTTCATAACCATCATCCAAGTCACTGGCTGAATAAGTAAAAGTTTCTGAGGCATATCCATCAGGAGAAACTTTGGTATCGGTGGTTCCATCAAAAACGTAAAAGTCATAATTGGCATACCCGGAAGGATCGGCAATAACCGGAAGATCTTCTCCCACACAAATTTCATTGTCTTCTCCTGTAGGATAATTAATGGCTACCGTAGGATTGGTAAGGACAGTCATCACGATAGGATCAGAATCATCTGAACAACCCATCGTATTAGTGGCAGTGACATAAACCTCGTCACCATCTTCTAAAGTGCTGGTAGTCCATTCATTGCTGGCATCGTGAACCATTGAAGTGGTTCCGGCACTTGCATCAAAATGGTAAAACTCATAACTATCCCCACCTCCGGCTTCAAAAGTCACAGAAGTGTTTTCACAAATGGTGGTGGCACCTGCAACCGGTGCAGTTACAGCGATAGTGGCGGTAACTTCAACAACCGTAACATTTATTGTCTGGGTACCAACACAACTATTTCCATCATCAACAGTGACCGTATAAACACCATCATCTGTTAAGGCCATCGGATCTATCACCAACTGTGCTCCGGTTTGTGTAGTTCCATCAGGAAGCTCCCAGATATAGTTGTAAGTTCCGGCACCACCACTACCCTGAGCATCCAGTGTCATGGAACTACCAAGACATACATCAATAGCAGTTTCAGGATTGGTATTGTAAAGAATTTCTACTGATGGGTTTTCGTTGACTGTCAAGGTCATGTCATTAGAGGTACCAATACATCCGTTGCTGTCTTCGACTCTTACTCTATAAGTAGCACCACTATTGCTTAGGTCAACATCGGTACCGGAAAGTGACACGGTGTTGGCTCCCCAATTGTCAATTTCAGTGTCCGCTGCATCGTACAAAACGTAATTAACATAAGGAGCGCTTCCTCCTGACGTTAAAACCTCCAAGTCGACAGGAACTCCATCACAAGTGGCAGCATCAGAAAGATTAACGGTGGGGAGTTCGTTGACTGTAAAAGCAACGCTTTCAATAATGGAGCAATTTGTTGAATTAGAAATATCTTCAACATCTACTGAAACTGTATGATTACCAACAGAGGGAAGATTTGAAGAACTAAAACTCAAAGTGGAATTAGTTTCTCCTATCAAATCAGCTCCATTTAACTTCCATTGGAAATTATAAGTTCCGCTTCCGGTTACAGTCGCAGAAAAATCAGCCGTTGAACCATTACAAACTTCTGCAGGGCCGGTAATCGTTACTTCAGGAACATCATTTACAGTAAGTTGTACACTGGCAGTTTGACTACAATTCAGGGGACTGGAAGTGTCAACCACATCAACTGATACAGTATAAGTACCTGCAACAGGTAAACTTGCAGCATCAATATTCAATGTACCGCCGGTTTCACCGGTCAAGGCTGTTCCTCCAATAGACCACTGATAGGTATAAGTTCCACTTCCGGTAACACTGGAGGTAAACGTTACAGCTGTAGTTTCACATACCTCCTGATCTCCCTCGGTAATCGTAACTACAGGTGTCTCATACACATCCAGGGAAGTGTTGGCACTTGCGCTACAGTTGGTAGTATTTGAAACATCTACAACATCAACAGAAATCGTATGATTTCCAACTGATGGTAATGTCAAAACATCAAAACTTAAAGTAGAACTGGTTTCCCCAGTCAGATCGGTGCCATCCAGTTGCCACTGATAATTATATGTTCCGGTTCCGGTGACGTTGGCTGTATAATCTGCAATTGAGCCTTCACAG
>NZ_JADQBH010000183.1:7262-10296 GCF_016278715.1 Marinilabilia sp.
ATATGTTCCGGTTCCGGTGACGTTGGCTGTATAATCTGCAATTGAGCCTTCACAGACTTGAGTCGGGCCGGTAATCGTTACTTCAGGAACATCATTTACAGTAAGTTGTACACTGGCAGTTTGACTACAATTCAGGGGACTGGAAGTGTCAACCACATCAACTGATACAGTATAAGTACCTGCAACAGGTAAACTTGCAGCATCAATATTCAATGTACCGCCGGTTTCACCGGTCAAGGCTGTTCCTCCAATAGACCACTGATAGGTATAAGTTCCACTTCCGGTAACACTGGAGGTAAACGTTACAGCTGTAGTTTCACATACCTCCTGATCTCCCTCGGTAATCGTAACTACAGGTGTCTCATACACATCCAGGGAAGTGTTGGCACTTGCGCTACAGTTGGTAGTATTTGAAACATCTACAACATCAACAGAAATCGTATGATTTCCAACTGATGGTAATGTCAAAACATCAAAACTTAAAGTAGAACTGGTTTCCCCAGTCAGATCGGTGCCATCCAGTTGCCACTGATAATTATATGTTCCGGTTCCGGTGACGTTGGCTGTATAATCTGCAATTGAGCCTTCACAGGCTTGAGTCGGGCCGGTAATCGTTACTTCAGGAACATCATTAATAACCAAAGTGGTTGAACCACTACTAAATGCAGCACATCCGGTAACATTATCAGTAACTTCAACAATATATTCAATATCATCGACCCCAATGGCAGCATTTGTTATTTGAGGATTTTCAAGAATAGAAGTAAAACCAACAGGATTGGAAGTCCAGTTAAAAGAATAATCGCCACTTCCTTTGGAAGGATTGGCGTAGAGTGTTGCTGTGCCACCGTCGCAAACGGGGTCGGCAGTAGGAGCAACTTCAGGACGTTCCTGAACATCTATATCAACTGTAGCTGTAGCTTTACAATCGGTAGGATTGTTTCTATCTATGATTGTAAGGGTATAAGTATGAAGAGTTGTGGCATCATTGATAACAATAGCATCAGTAACTATAACGGTATGGCCCGTTACACCACTTCCTAACCCCGGACCGGTCCATGTATATTCATATCCCGGAATTACCGGATTACTATCAAAAAGTTCGAAAGGCACTCCCTGACAAAAAGTATCACCAACTGCACCACCTTGAGGTTGAGCCTGGGGTGCCGGAGTTGGTGAAGGATAAACTGTAACCGTAGGATTTCCATTCATCTCGGCAATACAAACCGGAGCATTTGTCCTTTCAGCCTGCACAGCATAAGTTCCTTCCTGAGAAACAACAAAATCAAGGGCACTACCATCGAACACTTGTAAATCTATAAACCCGGAAACTTCGTTGAAACCACTACCATCATCACGTAAGAGCGTATAATAATAAGCACTTTCTGTTTGCTCTAAGGTAAGGGTAGCATTATCCACCCCACAAATCTCAGTATCACTTCCAAAAACAAATGGGGTAGCACTTTTATAAACCTCACTTCTGTCAGAAATAGCAGTTTCTTGCGCGCTACCTTCTTTTTTAAATGTAGCTCTAAACCAAATATCTGCAACATCTAAATAGCTCTCTTCTACTTGATCTGGATAAAAGATTATTCCGGTTCCTGTTCCAATCCCGGTCAAATCAAACCAACCAGGATGTTGAATTTCATTATATCCCTCAACTGTTAGAACTTCCCATAATACGGTATCAGGACTCCAAGTAGGTATATCAATTGGACTCACATGGATTTCATCAGAACCAACATTGGAACAATAATTATCATCCACATCGCTTATGGTGCTTTCCATTCCCATTAATATTGGCAAAGGGTCTTTTTTGGCAGTTCCTCCTTCACGTCCCTGCGCGTGCGCCTCAAGCCCGGAAAAGGCAAACAATAATGACAACAAAAACACAAAAGAGAGTAAAAATCTTTTCATGGCATCTCGTTTAGGGTAATGCTTTATATCCAACTGCACTTTTAGCCATTCTACACGACTAGCAAAAATAATTTTATTCAATTATTCTTAATACTTTATGATCAAATATTTGTTAACAAATACCAGGGGAAACCGACCAAAACAGTCGTTACACCCTGTATTTATATAGAAAACCTATCCATTTTCAATCAAACACCGTTTTTTAAACAACCGGCAAACTTAAACAAATAATTCTAAAAATCAATTGATTAAGAGTTCCTGAATGCACCCAATCCATCATTTTCCAACATAAAAATGTCAACAAAATAGTGTTAATTTAGAACGACTATAAATTTCCCTTAATTTTGTACGTTTATTTGCAGTGATTGTTTCAACTCCCAACAAAAATAAGGTCTCTCTCTCAATTTTATATTTAGGAAACAAAACGCAATTTCCTTTCACCCTTTAAATTTTGTTATTAATCATTAAAATTCGGCCACTCGTCAACGAATCCTTAATTTAGGAGCTTATTAAGTAATTGTGGCTTTTCTTCCAGAGCCAATCGTGCAATCTTCAAATAATCACTTAACCAATCTTGAAGAACCAGTAACTTCTTCCTTTTCTTTCGGGTCATCTCTTTAGAAATCTCCTTTGCATGTTCGAAACGGGTATTGAGTTCTTCAAGTTTCTCAAGATCCATCAGAATGTTATCAAGATCCTGCTTCTTTACGCCATAACCTTTCAGTGAATTCAACCAGTTGCTTTCAGCAATCAGGTTTTTACAAAACATATAAACCTGGCGGTACCAATCGTCAAAATGCTTTTCTCTGGGACCATCCAGGCCCAAAGCTTTCCGGGCCATTTCGTTTTCGTCAAAGACAATTCTTCCCAATTTCACAATGCGCATATAACGCTTTTGCAAATCTTTCTGTAACTGGACCCGCTCCTTATTAAGTTCTTTTCTCCTTTCCTGCGCAGCTTCCTGCTCCTGGTTAATTTGCCGAACTTCTTCCAGGTGCTCTCGCCCCTGCTCCATTTCCTTAAGTCCGTATCCAAACGAACTCATCGATGACACCAGCCCCTGATCAGACAAGCTCTGACCAAGTACTTCATCAACTTTATTTACAAAGTTTTCAAA
>NZ_JADQBH010000177.1 GCF_016278715.1 Marinilabilia sp.
ACAACAACCTGAAATTAAAAGTGGGGCTGCTGACTTTTTCAGCAGCCCCTAATTACAAGTTTTTTGCAAGCCGACGAAATGTTTTTTATCTCTCTGATTATGAAAATTATGTGTCTCTGCGTTTAGGCTTTTTTTACGGACTTTTGTAACAGTGTATGGCAAAAAAAAGCGCAGTTTTTTCTGCGCTTATTGGTCCCGGGAAATCTGAGGTTACGCCAACTGTACTCTTTCAATTTTATCTTCCTGAAGATTCATCGCCATTGTCCAGATGTGGGCTTCCGCTTTTACGACCCTGAAAATGATAACTTCAGGAGGTTTTTCCAGATGATTGCCCAATTCGCCAACCCAGGGGCGTTCTTTTAGAAGTCTTTCGGTCAACGATTTGTCGTTTAAAATCTCCACTTCTCCTTTTACTCTAAGTTCTTCCGAGCCTCCGATTTCATTGGTGGTTTTCAAGAATGCAACTTCCACTCTGGGGTTTTTCATGATTTGTGAAGCCAGGTTTTTGGTACTTCCTGTATGAAAGTAAAACCCTGTTTCGTCGGCATACCACATTAAAAGGCCCCTGACATGTGGCTGATCTCCATCAGTGGTGGCCAAATGGCACGTGGGAAACTGATTGGCAATGGCCAAAACCCGGCTAAGGCTGTTTGTTTGTTCCATTTTATGGTTCTTTAAAAGTTTATGGAAACAATGTTACCAAAACAGGGAGAGAGACCTTTTAACAATACTGTGAAGGTTTTTAATTATTCTCTTTTTGGGTGAATTTCATGCGGTATTGAGATGGCGATAATCCCTCCCGGTCAATAAAAAGATAAGAGAAATAGGAAGAACTGGTATAGCCACAGTCAAAAGCTACCTCAGTAAGGTTCTTTTGCGAAAACTTCAGAAGTCTTTTTGCTTTTTCCAGCCTCAGATGATTCAGGTACTCAACAGGGGTTTGGGAAGTTATCTCCTTAAAAAGTTTTGTAAAATGCGATACCGACAGGTTTACTTCTTCAGCGATGCGTTGGACGGTAATTTTTGAGTCGATATTCTGGCACATAAAATTAATGGCGCTATCGATTTTGTTCTGTGAAACCACCTTTTTATGAGGATTCTCTATTTCTGTTACAATTCTTGCAATTATGTTGGTAATAAGATGGTTCAATGAACCAATTATTTCCTTAGAACCGACCTGATTTTCCTGATGTTCCAGTACCAGAAGTTTCAACAGGGAGAGCAAATTGCTGTTTTTTGGAAAAAAGTTTCCTTCCAGTTTAAAATTTGTAATATCGATGTAATGTGAAAGCTCTTTTTCGAAATATTCTTTTCTGATAAAAATGGCATAATAGTTAGAAAATCCGTTTTCCATGATTTCCTGATGAGACACATCCGGCGAGAATGCACAAATATTGGGTGCTCTCTCCTCCGGAGGATTTATCTTTTTCCCATCCATAAGCAGGTGTCCTTTCATCTTGATGTTGTAAATAAAGGAATATCCCGGGTGACTGTGATTGGGGAGCGCGGCAAACTCACAAAACTTATAGACCGGAACAAAAACCGATAAATCGGGATGGAGACAAAATTCCAGGTTCTCCTGAAGGTTGGATAGTTGCGACTGAGAGAACCGGCCTACAAGATTATTTAGGATGCTGACTTGATGGGGGGAGAAAGTCATTGCTTTGAGATTTGCGTTAGCAAAAAGCCAGTCTGATTTTTCGGTTGAGCCGAAATGCCAGACTGGCTTTAAAGTTAATGCTTATTGAGAGAATAGGCCGTTAAATTTTTACAATTTCGTAATTATTAGCCACTAAAAAATTGCAAGATGCTTGAATCAACTAACAGACTGTCAGTGCTATAAAGCTCGACGTGAATCTTAGTTCTAAAAATCTTAGCATCTGTTGTTGAGTATTAGTTCTTTACAATTTTCTTTATTTTAACTGCTCCCTGGCTGTTGTTTGCTCTTAAGAAATAAATACCCTTGGCGAAGGGAGAGAAATCAACTGTTGTATCCTGGTTTTCGCTTTTATAGATAACTGTTCCCGAGAGGTCGATTATCTCAATTTGGACCAACTGGTCCGAGCTGATATTCAGAATTCGCTGCACCGGATTAGGATATACTTCAAGATCTATTTTGGGGGCATCAGCCAATGAAGTTGGGGTGTCGGAAAAAATAGCGGTGTAATCTGAGCTGAAGTCTGTGATAGTGGTTCCTCCAGGATAAGTGTTGCCGTTTCCATCTTCCCATTCAGAGAAGTATTTTCCAGCTTTCAGGGGTGAGGGTAATTCTAATTCGGGGTCAAAATAACTCATTGAAAAAGCATTAGAACCAATGTAGTTGATATAACTATTGTTTGAAAAGGAAATGTTTTCCAAATTGCTGTTGTAAGAGAAAGCTTTCTCACCAATAGTTGTAACAGTTGAGGGAATTGTAATTTGCTCAAGCTCATTGCTGTAAAAGGCATAAGTCCCTATGTCGGAGAGATTGGTACATCGTTCCAGATCAATGGATTTGAGAGAATTTTGCATAAAAGCAGCCCTTCCAATTTTTTGAAGTGTTGTTGGAAGAGTTAGTCCCATGATTCCTTTATGGGAAAAAATGCCATTGGTGGAGATTATCCCAATTTCTGTAATGGTTTGACCGTCCAGCTCGTCAGGGATGGTGATAAATTTGCTTTCAAAGTCGTAGGAGCATCCGGTAATTACTCCATTCTCGACTGTAAGATCATTGCTTCGGAGGGTGTAAGGTATCTTGGCGAAAATTGGAACACCCTCATAAATATATTCCTCGTTTGGAGCAAATTCAGTTCCGTATGAATCTATCCAATTTTCAAAATTGCTTTTTGCTGAGGTGGGTAGTTGAAGTGGTAAATTATATTTGTTTAAGGTAAATGCATAATTGCCAATTTCTTTTAGCTGACTGTTGTTTTCAAAATTCACAGATATGATCATGTTATCAAAGAAAGCTTTATCGTGAATGGTTTCAACAGAGGCTGGAATGGTCACTTCCCAGATATCTTTTTTTATAAATGGGCCGATGTTTTCATTACTTTCTCCATTACCCATTATGTCGGTTACTGTTTGTCCGTCAAGTTCTTCGGGGATGGTGATGAATTTTCCCCGGAAAGAATAACTGCAATTAGTGATAACCCCATTTTCGACTACTACATCAGCATCTGTAAGTGTGTATTCAATACGTGCCGTATAGGATAGAGTATTATCTTCGAGATTTGTTACAGTTTTTCCGTTTTCATCAATCCAATGTGTGTATTCATTTGTGGAGGATTGTGGTAATGTAATACTTCCGATGGGGATAGAATTATTGTAGAAAAAGGCAGATTCTCCAATAAACAGCAAGCTTGATGGTAATTCAATAGATTCCAGATCGTTGTTAAAGAAAGCAAAGGAGCTAAGGGAAATAAGGGTTTGGGGGAGCGTAACACTTGAAAGTTCTTTTCCTGCAAAAGGGGCATCGAACTGATTCCCTCCTGCAATTCCTGTAATAGTTTTTCCATCAAGGGTTTCAGGAATGATAAGGTCTTTTACTGTAAAGTCATAGGTACATTCAGTGATTACGCCATTTTCATCAACTGTCACATCATCATCTGTCAGGGTGTACTGCGAAAAGGCAGTCAGGGGCAGGGTCAAAAAGATTGTCAGAATTAAGGTCTTGATTGGGTTAGTGTAAAATTTTAGCATAGGAAAGGATTTTAGTGTTAAAAATCCTAAAATAAGAAAGATTATTTTTTAATTACTTTTTTTGCGTTTAATGTTTTTAAATTCAGGAAGTTTAGAATCATTCCAAAGAAAAGTTATTTTCAAACTTTACTCCAGTGCTACTTTCCGGGATTAAAGAATCGCCATGATGTCCATGTTGTTGAAAGCTATGCCGTTAAATAAACTCCAAGTCCTACGGGGGAGGGTAGTGCATACAATTATTAGTCAGGAGGAGGTCAGTTTTAACCGATTTCAGTTTTTTTATGACTTTGCGGCTGTAGGCCTGACGGTAAGTTTTTTTGAATGCCGGCAGGGGTGTAATTTTTATATTGAAAAAAGCCGGTGCTCTTGCATCTCTGGACTAAGTTTTTTTTTGTGTGTTGGGAGAATGTTTTTGAGTGAAAAATACTCCTGTAAAAACGATGATTAGTCCTCCTACATCGGAAAGTAGTAATGTGTCTCCAAAAGCAATCCAGGCCATTAACATGGTTACCGGAGGACTAAAATAGAACAATGCGGAGAATCGATTGGCTTCCATGCGTTCGAGTAGTTTCCACATGCTGGCATAAGCCCCCAGAGATACAGCCAGAACAAGCCACGTCATAGTGAGAATAAATGGAGGTTCCCATTGGGTTTTCAGACTTTCGAGGGAAAAGGCGGGAATCATGAACACAATGAAAGTAGCAAGGCTTTGGTAAAAAAGGGTCAGATCCATGGGCAGAATTCGCCAGTGCTGGTATAGTTCCATCTTCCGTTCGAGGAGATTCGCATAGGTCATCGCTGCTACGGAAACAAAAGGAATCAGGTAAGCTGTTGCAGCTTTGCTGTCGGAGAAATCCATACGGGCCAAAACAGTTAAGGCAACCCCGGCAAATGCTGTGATTAAGCCTATCCATTGGCCTGTTGAGGTGCGTTCTCCGGTAATGGTTCCTGAGAAAGCTCCGGTGGCCATGGGCTGTAGTGCTGTTACAAGTGCTACAATTCCTGCCGGAACGCCCAGATTCAGTGAGAATAGAACCCCACTCAACCAAACACCATGAGCCAGCAGGCCCACCAGCATATTTGGAAGGGTAACGGCCCAACCCGGGAAGCGGAGACGTTTAATTATCAACAGATACAAAAACAGAATTACGGTAAGGGCACCGTAACGCCAGAAGAGCAAAGTTAAAGGCCCCGTATAGGGCAAACCATATTCGGCTCCAACGAAACCGGAATTCCAGAGGATGATGAACGTGACGGGAAGTAAAAGATTGCTTCTGGTCATGGGCACAAATAATGAAATCCTAATATAACAATAGAATTTTGAAATCGCCAAAACGCAGAAAAAGAACTAATTGACAAAATTTATTAATTGGCAAAAAGCACTTTAAATCCATTGATGAGCATCTGCACGGCCATCATAACCAGAATCATTCCCATGAGTCTTTCGAGTGCGATGAGACCGCGTTCTTTCAGTATTCGAAGGAGTGTTGGAGCAAATTGCAGAATGATAGCCGAAAGAGCCCAGGCAATGATCAGCGCAAAAAACCAGTTGGTCATATTCCCCGGTTGGCTCTGGGTCATCAGGATGAGCATGGCCAGAACTGAGGGGCCAGCAATCATTGGAATGGCTATGGGGACCAGAAAGGGTTCGCCATCGGGTGTTTGGCCCATGGGGCCGTTTTTTTGCGGAAATATCAGTCGTAATCCGATGATGAGCAGAATAATGCCACCCGATATGGTTACAGCTTCCTGCTCCAAGTGCAGAAAGGTTAGTAGTGGTTTTCCTGCAAAAAGGAAAATAAGCAATATTCCCAGAGCTATAAACAATTCGCGCGCAATGATCACCCGTTGCCGTTTGGTGTCGATTCCCTTCAGTATGGAAAGCAACACGGGAATGTTTCCCAGTGGATCCATCAGAAAAAATAACAATACCGCTGCCGACCAGACTGAGGCTCCTAAATTGTCCATATTCCATTTATCTTTTTGTGAAAAAAACCGGCCGCGAAAGTAGTATTTATTTTTTTTGAAAAAAATGGGTTTTGGGGGAGATTTACCCCTTGGCTGTGTTGTAATTCCACCATGTATGATTGTGTGGAGTCTTTAGCATGGGGCCACGGGGTGGTCAGTTTCTGATGCCGTTGGGTTATTTCTTTTCTAAAAGACTTGTTCTAATTAAATAAAGCAAAGTAAAGAGGCCGAGAAGTAATGCTGCAATCACATAAATGAATTTCTCCACACCGAAATAATCCAGAATAAGGCCGGTGATATAGTTGATTAGTAAATTGCCCAGCAGGCCCATTGCCATTACCAGACTAAGGGCGGTTCCCGGATTTTGGGGGAAATGACTTACAGTAAATCCCATCATTACCGGAAAGAAAGCCGCCATGCCAAGGCCCATTATGGCGATCCCCGAGAGACTGATCAGGAAGGAATTACCCCATCCGAAGATAATTGTTCCGAAAGTGAAAATTACCATGCTGATAAGCAATACACGGAAAGTCGGATATATCTTGAGAAAACGGCCCAGCAAAAGACGGGCGAACGTAAGGCCCGAAGCACTGATGGTGATGGCATATAGCCCTTTTTCGTATGTCACCCCGGTTATTTCTGAAAGGTAAGAAGGTGCCCAGACAGGAATTATGCCTTCTACCGATCCCTGGAAGAACATATAAAAGCCAAAAAGAAGGATTGCCGGATGCGTAAACATGAGGAAGAACTTCTTAAGAGGGATGGGCGCTGACCTGCCGGCTCCGGGGAATTTAAGAAACGAGACCAGTAGAGCGGGAATAAATAGAAATCCCGCTACCAGTGTCAGGATAGTCTGATAGGGAAAATCATTCTCAAGCAGGAGCGAAGTTAGCAAAGGCAATCCCAATGCACCGATACCATAGAATACGCCCAGCAGACTTAAATATGCGCTGTTATTCTTTGGGAATATATTGGCTACTAGCATATTGGCAGCTCCGTTGACAGCCCCTCCGCCTGCTCCTATAAAAAAGAAGAATGCCGGAACATAAATTACCAGAGGCGTGTAAACAATTCCTGTTATACCGGCAATGGCCAGCAATAATCCGCCCAGCATCAACGGCTTGTAGCCCCATTGTTCTACCATTGGACCAAAGGAGAAAAGACCTAAAAACACCCCCGCTGCCAGTACGGATGCACAAAGGCCGATGAAAAGTTTATCTACGCCAAACTCCACAATCAGGAAATTGTTGATGGTACCCACTACCACCATGGTGATTCCGAAAAGCATCATCACCAGTCCGGCGACCCAGAATTGTTTTGTTTTCAATTGCATACAGAAGCATTGCGAAAATTATAGTTTATCGAAGTTAAAAATTTTATCAAAACATTTGTTAATCTACCATATACATAAAACAGGCTGAAAGCCTGAATGCAATGGCCCCGGGCAACCCCCTGGGGTTGTCGTTGCCCCTCTCTGGAGTTGTCCAAAAAGCCTATTAATTAGAGGCTTTTTTTTTTCTGAACGAAGTGAAGGATTTCACTGTCAGAATGTTCTGAGAATTAAAATGCTCAAATAAACAAAATACCGTGACTTTTTGGACGCTCTCGATGAGGTAGCGTCATTGCAGGAGGAGCGTTTTAAGGAAAACAACTGGCATTATTCCTGGGGGATGGGAAGTCTTTATATTCTACAGTTACAAATGATTGCATTGTGTGGGGTAAAGGAAAAGTTTATAACAAAAACCACCCGGAAAATCCAGTACCCGGGTAGTTTCAAATTGGCTGTCTCTGCAACAGGTCTTTTCGTTGTGTGTAAAAGGAGTGTGTGTTGTTACAGTTAGAAAGCCTCGCCTTGTAAACTTTTAATGATGTCGTTTTTCTGAGTTGAACCAGGTTGCTTTGTGCCAGATGGTTTCCAGCGGGCCGCGTTTGTATTGACCTGCCCACCAATTGCATCCGAACCAGGTAATAACAGCCAACACCAGTCCGATCAGAAATGCCGGAGTGGTGTTGGCATGTTGATATAACCCAAACCCAAACCCATAATAAATTGTAGCCCCCACAATGGATTGAAAAACATAATTTGACAAACTCATTTTTCCGATGGGAGTGAAAATATTGAGTGCTTTCTGCATACGTTTGGAATGAAACAGCACCACAAATCCTGAAAGCAATATCACCATAAAACAGAGGTTTGTCCAGGAAGATTGAATGATGGTGAAGGAGCGCCGGATGGCCTCACTTTCTATCAGACTCCCTGTACTGCTTTGAATGGCGAATAAAGGAATAAACGCTACCGCCGAGATGATTAAAGCCTTGATCCAAAACCGCTTGTTTTCGGAGTTCCAGGCAAACAGTTTTCGGCGACCGGCAAGCATTCCAAACATAAAAAGAGCCAGGATGTGGAAGTATCGCCCGTTTTCCCAGTTCCAAAGCAATACAGCCACTTTGCCATTGGTCAGATTCCCTTTAATGGTCGCAAGCAATGATTCTCCCCCTGCGTACTCACCCATTTTCCCGAAATAGGCCCATGATGTGGGATCCGATAACTGCATGTCGGGGTTTTGAATGGCCATAAAAAGCCGGACCATTTCGTAAGGTTGCAAAAACAGGATTAAAGCGATGACAAAAACAGCTTTGTCATTGAGCCTGGCTACTGGTATCAGCAGGACTCCGAGCACAGCGTAAATCGATAAAATATCGCCCTGAAAGAAAGCTGAATTGATGATTCCAAATATCAACAGCAGAAACATACGCCATGCAAAACGGGGCCGAAAATCTTCACCCCGCTTCTCCTGATTGTGCATCTGTATGTAAAAGGTGAGACCAAAAAGAAGTGCAAACATGGCATACGACTTTCCGCCAAACAGGAAAAACATAGTGTCCCAGATGCCCTGGTCTATGGCCGCCATCCACTGTGGGATATTTTCCGGCACATAATAAAAGTCAAAGTGCTCAATGTTGTGCAGTAACATAATAGAAATGATGGCAAAGCCACGCAAAGCATCTACTACATAAAACCTTTTACTTTCTGAAATCATGATTGTATTTGCTAAATGAGAATCAAATGCTGTTATCAAAATTAGAGAAATTGCAGGTACTCTGTAATAGTAGGGGGTAAAAGTAGTTGCTAAAAACGTTAAAAAACTCATCGGCAGGCGTTTAGGTTTTTTGTTTCGCCCGAAAAAGTAGTGTGAGTGGAGTGTTGGCTGAATAATTACAATTTTTTACTGGTAACCGAGGAACCTACAGTTTTTAGAATAGATTGCTTTCCCGATAAACCGGGACAAACTGTTTCACTCGCAATGAACAACCTGTCTCGGGAAGGATGGAGGTTGGGAGGGGGCGTTTTCGGCTGCATGGAAAACGAGCCCTTTCAACCCCGGAAAAACTCAAGTCTGAATTCATTGTGAACGCATTGAAGCAATTTCAATTTTTTATTTGTCCGGAAATTTCTATATGTCTAGACTTCTTCCTGACATCTTATGTCTATGCCGAAATCTCGGGATTAATTCTGGCAGGCCCGATTTTCATTACCATTTCCTCAAATTTCTCGCGTGGAACAGCCGCCCGGTTTCGGGCCCTGGTGCGGTAGTTGTAAATGGTGCTAAGCGAGTAGCGTAGAAACGATGCAATTTTCACACTGTCGGTTATGCCCAGACGGATAAGGGCAAAGATTCGCAATTCGGTATTGAGTTTTTCTCCGGGTCTGGGCTCAGGCTTTTCCTCATCGGTAAGCAGAGCATAGAACTCGTCCACAAATGTGGGATAGAGATTTAGGAAGATGGTGTCGAAATTACTGTACAGTTCTTCAACTTCTGTTTCAATAATCGAGGTTGATTTGAGCATTTTAAAGAGTTTCTCATGCTCACCGTTGACCGCTTTTTTATTGAGTGATTTCCGGTAATCTTCCAGTTTGTTGATGTAACTGGAACAGAGGTCGAAAAAATGGGCGATGTACTCTTCCTTTATTTGGTTGGCATCCTGTAGCAAAGTGTTTCGTTCGTTAAGCTGATTGTTCTTTTTGCTGATGTCGTTGTTGAGCCGAATCAGTTCTTGGTTCATTTCATCTAGTTCGCTGCGAATGCGGGAAACTTTGTCCTTTTGTTTATACACGTAAATGACAGCCGCTATCAGAAAAAGAGAGAGCATACTGATGAGAAACAAATAAAGAAGTAGCTGGCTTCTTTGGTTATCAATCTTCTCTTTGTAGTTGGCATTGATAAAAGTGAAAAACTGTGTGAGATAATAGGTTCTGAACTGCACGTTGCAGAATAAAGCATCATTGAGAGCCACCTGGGCATAGCGAAAAGCCCGTTCAATATTTCCCCTTTCGTATTCCAGTCCGGCCAGATGATGAATGGAGGAGTTGTCTTTGGTGGCTTTGCGAATGGCGTTAATGGCTGAAAGGGCATAATATTTTCT